>NZ_JCALCX010000010.1:0-220812 GCF_059812565.1 Mycobacterium sp. NGS49
AACAACGGCATCCTCTGGCGCGGCGACGCCCAAGGCCTGCTCGGCGCGAACTACACGATCACCATTCCGGAAATACCCGGATACTTCGACATCAAGATCCCTATCAATATTCCGGTCACAGCGTCTTCCACCCCCGCCAATATCCCAGCGTTCGGAGCGGATCCGGTCGAATTCTCGGCGCTCGACGGCGCGGTCTTCGGCTTCATCGGCCCCTTCAAGTTCTCCCAAATCGAATTCGACATCGCCAATCCCGCCGTAGTGCTCAACATCGGCAATCCGGACGGCTCGACCGTGATCGACATTGCCGGGACCGGTGGCATCGGCCCGATCCGCATCCCACTCATCGATATTCCTGCGGCACCCGGATTCTTCAACTCCGGCGGTTCCTCTTCGGGCTTCTTCAACAGCGGCACCGGCAGCTCATCCGGCTTCTTCAACAGCGGCGCCAACAATTCGGGTTTACAGAACATTTCGCCAGGAATCCTGGGTAATTCGGGCTTCAGCAATGTCGGGGGGCTGCAATCCGGCCTACAGAACTGGGGCGCCGGCATCTCCGGCTGGGGCAATGCGAGTCCACTGGGTTTCTCCACTGCTGCCCAGTTGTCGGGCATCAACAACTTAGGCGACAACCTGAGCGGGCTTTGGCGCGCCGGGGTCAACGGGACGACATTCAACGTCGGCATGGCGAACCTCGGTGGGTTGAACCTGGGCAGCGTCAACATCGGCGGCGCGAACCTCGGCAGCGGCAACATCGGCAGTTTCAACCTCGGCAGCGGCAACATCGGCGTCTTCGACGCGGGCAGCGGCAACATCGGCAACTTCAATATCGGCAGCGGCAACATCGGCAGCGGCAACCTCGGGTTCGGCAACTCCGGGTCACTACTCGCGGCAGGCCTGAGCAACTCCGGCCTGGGCAACACGGGCAGCCACAACATCGGCCTGGGCAACTCCGGCGACGGCAATATCGGCTTCGGGAACACCGGCACCAACAACATCGGCATTGGTCTGCAAGGCAGCCACCAAACTGGCTTCGGCGCCCTCAATTCCGGCACTGGCAACATCGGCCTGTTCAACTCCGGCGCCAACAACATCGGCATCGGCAACTCCGGGACGGGCAACCTCGGACTGGGCAACTCCGGCACCAACAACATCGGCATCGGCAACACCGGTAGCGCCAATACCGGGTTCTTCAACGCCGGCACCGGGAACCTGGGGATCGCCAACGCGGGCAGCGCGAACACCGGTCTGTACAACGCAGGCAACGGCAATACGGGCAGCTTCAACCCCGGCGATCACAACACCGGCGGGTTCAACTCGGGTAAGTACAACACCGGTTACTTCAACGGTGGAAGTTTCAACACCGGCCTAGCCAACACCGGTGACGTCAATACCGGCGCATTCAACATCGGCAGTGACAACAACGGCTTCTTCTGGCGGGGCGATGACCAAGGTCTGGCCAGGATCGGCTACCACATCACCATCCCCGAAATCCCCTATCGCTATGACATACACATCGACATGTCGGTGCCCATCACCGGCACCATCGGCGCAATCACGTCGGCGCAGTTCACGATTCAGGAGATTCACTACGTGATCTTTGCCGCCGGCGGCGAGAAACTCAAAGAGGGTGACTTCGGTGGATGGACCATCGACCAGAGCACACTCCTGTCGCCGACGCCGATTGATTACGTCATTCAGGAGGTCCTCGACTACCCCGGCACCGGCACCTTCGGCCCGTTCACGATCGGTTTCGACTTCCAACAGCGTCCAGGATTCTTCAACACCGCAGGCGCTCCGTCGTCCGGCTTCTTCAATTCCGGCACTGGCGCTTTGTCAGGATTCTTCAACGATGGCGCGTTCATCTCCGGCATCGCGAACCTCGGAACCGATGTGTCCGGCTTCTTCCGAAACTTCAAGCTGCCGTAAGGAATCCTTTCAGCGGCTCGGCCACCCGTTGGTGCCGCGCAACCCGAGGAGCAACCCGCCGATTCCACCGGTACCGCCGTTGCTGCCAAAGTCCGTGCCGAATCCGGCGTCACCACCGTCACCGCCGTTCCCGAGCAGGCGCGCATCGCCGCCGTTACCACCGGCACCACCGCCGCCAGAGGCAGCGATGCCTCCGACGCCGCCGTCACCACCCACTCCGATAGAGCCGGCCCGGCCGCCACCCCCGCCGGCACCACCGGCGCCGTACGTGGCAAACCCGCCCGAGCCGCCCACGCCGCCCTCGCCCCCGAAGCCGTAAAGCAGGCCGGCGGCACCGCCGGCGCCACCCGCCCCGCCGTTCGTCCCGCTGGCGCCGCCGGGCCCGCCTGCCCCACCATCACCGAACAAGAGGCCGGCATGGCCGCCACCACCGCCCGGCCCGCCCTGGACATGCCCGATGCCGCCGGCACCGCCGGCACCGCCGGTTCCGTAGAGCATGCCCGCCTCTCCGCCGGTTCCGCCTGCCCCGCCCAGAGCCCCGCTGGTTGCACCCTCGAGGTGGCCCGCACCGCCCGTACCGCCCGCCCCACCCAGGCCGAACAGCCTTGCTGCACGGCCGCCGTCTCCGCCCTCACCGCCCGCGGCACCGCCGGTACCACCGGTACCACCGGCACCGCCCGCGCCGTACAGCAAGCCGGCGTCAGCACCGGCCCCGCCGCTGCCTCCGTCCACCCGACCCGCGCCGCCGGCCCCGCCGTTCCCGCCGGTACCGAACAGCCAGCCGGCGTGGCCGCCGGCACCGCCGGCTCCACCGGTGCCGTTGACGCCCAGCCCACCGGTGCCGCCAGCCGCGCCATTGCCCCACAACTGGGCGGCTCCCCCGGCCCCACCGACTCCACCGAACCCCGTTACGCCGAGCCCGCCGATACCGCCGGAACCTCCTGCGCCGAAAAGACCGGCCACTCCGCCGGCACCGCCGGCCCCGCCGTTCACCTGTCCGCTACCGCCACCACCGCCGGAGCCGCCCCTCCCGAAGACTCCGCCCGGTCCGCCGATGCCGCCCGCACCACCGTCGCCCGTCGTGGACGAGCCGCCAGCGCCGCCGGCGCCACCCCGGCCGAAATACCCACCCGCTCCGCCACTTCCGCCGTTCTGACCGCTCGCACCCGAGCCCCCGTTACCCCCGTTGCCGTAAAGCAAGCCGCCGACACCACCCGCGGCGCCGGTTCCCGGCGCCCCGTCGGCGCCATCACCGATCAACGGGCGGCCCCACAAGACTTGCGCCGGTGCATTGACGGCGTTGAGCAATTCCCCAAGCAACGTGGCACCGCCGGACTCGGCGGTCGCATAGCTTCCCGCACTGACGGCTATCGTCTGTGCGAACACGTCGTAGCAGGCTGCCGCTCGTGCGCTTACGACGCGGAACTGCTGCGCGTAGGACGCGAATAGCGCGGCCGCTGCGGCCGACACTTCGTCCGCTGCCGGGGCGAGGATCTCAACTGTTGCACCGGCTGCGACCAGGTTGGCTTCGGTGATGACTGAGCCGATGCCGGCCAGGTCGGCGGCAACAGCTGCCAGTGTGCGGGGCTCCACGTTGATAAATGACATCGTGTTCCTAACGCGAGCATGACGGGTCGTCAGCTTTGACGCTAGGCAGGGCGCCGATCCGGGACCAGCACAATGTTGAGAACAGACCGTTGCGTGTCTGACAAATACCGGCACACCTGTAACAAGTTGCGCCTCAAGCAATCTTAGGTGCGAAAGCTTCTGATGGACCCCCGATGCAGTGCACCGATAGCCTAGGTGGCGAACAGAATGGAGCGCTGTCATGGAAACCTGGCTGGATTGCCAATGAAACACACAGCGGACCAACCGCTTTCATCGTTATTGGTCGCCGACTTCTCCCGGATACTGGCCGGGCCCTATTGCACGATGACACTCGGGGATCTGGGCGCCGACGTCGTCAAGGTGGAAAGACCCGACGGAGGCGACGACACTCGCGCCTGGGGTCCTCCCTACGTCGACGGGGACAGCACCTACTACCTCGGGGTCAATCGCAATAAACGCAGCGTCGTCCTCGATCTGCGCGACGCGCAGGACCTGCGGCTGGCCAAGACACTGGCCGACAACGCCGACGTGCTGGTGGAGAACTTCCGACCCGGAACCATGGCCCGATTCGGCCTGGACGAACCCACCATCCGACAGGCCAATCCCGCGTTGGTGTATTGCAGCGTAACGGCTTTCGGAACCGACGCCGGCGCTCACCTGGCCGGTTACGACCTGCTCGTACAAGCGCTCGGCGGCCTGATGAGCGTCACCGGCAACGACCCGGAGCACCCCACCAAAGTCGGGGTGGCTGTTGTGGATGTGTTGGCGGGTCTGTTCGCCACGGTGGGCATCCTGTCGGCCCTGCGGGAGCGCGACCGCACCGGGCGGGGCCAGCACGTGCAGATCAACCTCATGTCGACATTGTTGTCCGCCCTGGCCAATCAGTCAGCCAGTTATGTTCTGGCGCAGGAAATCCCACGCGCAATGGGAAACTCGCACCCGAGCATCGTCCCGTACGGCACGTACTCGACCGGTGACGGAATGATCGTACTGGCGGTAGGAAACGATAAGCAGTTCGGCGGACTGTGTGAGGTCCTGGGTGTCACCGAACTCGCACAGGATGAGCGATTCAGCACCAACGACGCAAGAGTCCGCAATCGGGCACACCTGCGGGACCGGCTGGAATGGGTGCTGTCTGCCCAGTCCGCCCAACATTGGACCGCCGCGTTGGCCGATATCGGTGTGCCCGCGGGAGCGGTCAATGATCTCGCCGAGGCTTTCAGCTGCGCGGACCGCCTGGGGCTGCAACCGGTTCGCCAGACGCGCGACGACGACGGACCCCTCGGTCGGCAGGTAGCCAGCCCGGTCAATTTGTCCGGCACACCGGTGACCTACCGGACCCGGGCCCCTCGACTGGGAGAGCACAGCACCGAGATCCGTTCCTGGCTCGCCAGTCTCGAGGCAGAACGTCAAACCGCCTAATGGAGGCAACCATGCTCAACGCCACCCGTCCATATCAACGAGCCTGGCCCTCAATCGAACGTTTCGGGTCATTGCTTGCCGGTTGCGCAACTAACATCTGACCTCGTGGAACTTTATCAGCTGCGATACTTTCAGACCGTCGCCGAAGTCGGCACGCTGCGCGACGCTGCGGAAAAACTTGCCGTGTCGCAATCGGCCGTCAGTAGGGCAATCGCCATGCTCGAACACGAAATCGGAGTGGAGTTGTTCACCCGTCGCGGTCGGGCCAACGAACTCAACCGGTTCGGGGAGGCATTCTTGCGAACCAGTCTGGCCTCCCAGCGCAGCCTGGAAACAGCCGTCGCGGGTGTGCGACAGCTCGCGGACGTCGACGCGGGGACGGTGGCACTCGGTTTCCTGGTTTCTCTGGGCGTGTCCACGGTTCCGCGACTCATCCGCCGCCATCACGACCAGCATCCGGCGGCGCGCTTCGAGCTGCGTCAGTGCGCCGGTCCCGCCTTGGTCAACGATCTGACCACCGGTGTCATCGATGTCTGCCTGAGCTATCCGATGGCGTTCGACGAATCGCCAGGGGTCAAGTGGCACAAGCTCTTCACCCAACAGCTCTACGCTGTGGTGGACCGGGACCACCCGCTGGCACACCGGAACATGATTGGCTTCGAGGAACTCGAGAATCAGAAGTTCGTCGCCCTTGACCGCAACCACACGCTGCGCAGAATCTTCGACGACGCGTGCGTACGCCACGGTATGACGCCCGCCATTGCCTTCGAAGGCACCGACATCACCACCCTGCGCGGTCTGATCGGGGCACGGTTGGGCGTCGGAGTGCTCCCGAAGGCGGCCACTCCACCGCCGGACATCGTCGAAATCGCAGTCGACGACCCGAAGTTGGTTCGGCCCATCGCCGTCGGATGGATGATCAACCGATACCTACCGCCGTCGGCCGCCGCATTCCGTGACACTGCGATAGCCTCCTGCGGCCTGCCAGACCAGGACTTCAACGCGTAACCAAGTGGTCAAAGCTCGACCAGCACAACCTCATTGGGCTTCAGGCGGGTCCGTCGGCCCCGCCCTGTCCGAACAGCTGACCGCCACGGCCACCAGTACCCCCGGTGCCGCCCTGGGCCGCTCCCGCGCCGGCGCCGCCGTCGCCGCCCTTGCCGATCAGTTGGGCGCTGCCCCCGTTGCCGCCCAGGCCATTGTTCAGCGGCGCAGCGAAACCCGATGGTATGGCGCCCGCATTGCCGCCGTTGCCGCCATTGCCGAAGAAGAAGCCGCCCTGTCCGCCGTCGCCACCGACACTGGTCTGCCACACCGCGCCTTGTGCGCCCGGGGTGCCGGTAGCTCCTCCATCGCCGCCGGCGCCGCCGCTACCCCAGAGTTGGGCATCTCCGCCGTATCCGCCGAGCGCGCCCGGGCCGGCATCGCCGCCGTGGTTGCCGCCGGTGCCGCCGTTGCCGCCGTTTCCACCCGCACCGGCGTTGCCCCCGTTACCGATCAGGCCGCTCTGGCCGCCACTGCCGCCGAAACCCCCGAAACCGCCGTTGCCATTGAATGTCAGGCCGCCCGGATTGACGCAATCACCGCCGTTGCCGCCGGTGCCGGCGGCGCCGCCGGCACCGCCGGTTCCCCAGATCAAGCCGCCGGTGCCGCCGCTGCCGCCGTCGGCGCCGAAGCCGCCCGCACCGCCACCGATTGCACCTGCCACGGTCGCTGATTGGCCCGCCCCCCCATCGCCCCCGGCGCCGCCCGCCCCACCGTTGCCAAACAGCCCGGCGTTGCCGCCGGCACCACCCCTGACGTCGAGATTTCCTCCGTTGGCGCCGCTGACCACGGCGGTATCCGGCACGAATGCGCCGCCGTTGCCGCTGTTTCCGCCGGCTCCGCCATCCCCGTACAGCCAGCCCCCGTGACCCCCGTCGCCCCCGTTGCCTCCGGCTCCGGCGCTGCCGCCCACCGGGCCTGACGCAGCCGTACCGGTAGCGGCGCCGCCGTCGCCGCCCGTGCCGCCGACTCCGCCCTGTCCGAACAGCAGACCCCCGGCGCCGCCGGCACCGCCGGCACCGCCATTGCCACCGTTCTGGCCAGGATTGAAACCAGGAAGGGCCGCACCCCCCACACCGCCCTCGCCTCCAATGCCACCCTGGCCGCCGAGCCCGTACAACCACCCGCCCGCGCCGCCGGCGCCACCATTGCCGCCGGCCCGGCCGGGCTGACCCACAGCGCCGTCAGCGCCCGCCCCACCGGCTCCACCCACTCCGCCGGCGCCGATGAGGCCGGCCGCGCCGCCGTTGCCGCCGTTCTGCCCGGCACCGCCAGAACCGCCGCTACCGCCGTTGCCCAGCAGCCAGCCGCCGTTGCCACCGTTCTGACCTGTCCCGGGGGCGCCGTCGGCGCCGTTGCCTATCAGCGGACGCCCCGTCAGTGTCTGTACGGGGTCAGCGAGTAAGCCCGAAAGTTGTTGTAGCGGCGAGGTATTTGCGGACTCAGCCGTGGCGTACCGGCCCGCTCCGGTCGCGATCAACTGCACAAATTGATCGTGGAAGAGTCCTGCTTGAGCACCGAGGGTCTGATACCACTGGCCGTGCGAGCTGAACAGGGCCGCAATGGCGGCCGATACCTCATCAGCGCCGGCGGCCAGGACGGTGGTGGTGGGCGCGGCGACGGAGAGGTTCGTGTCACTGATCATGGAGCCGATAGCAGCGAGATCGGACGCCGCCGCGTTGAGGACGTCCGGCGCTGCAATCAGATACGACATCGAAACTCCCTACCGTCTAACCGCATGCATTGAACTGGCACCAACGGTATGGACACCCGATATCGGCTTCCAGTAGAAGTTTGCGAACGCACTTTTGCGGATAGCGCAACTGAGCGCGGCGAGCGCCGGGAAACGGGCAGCCCAAACCGCCCGGCTGCCCGACGACGGGCACGGACCATTGGGCTGGCTCTACACGCCGTCGGGCGACGTCACCGCCCTGCGGACCGGCTCGCTGATGATCAGTTGGATCAAGCGACTCGCTGGGCGCACCGACATCGCACTCGCGGGCCTGCGGCAGCGGGGTCGCCGCTTGGGGGATCTCGAAACAATTGCTGCGCTTAAGAATTCACTTTGAATCGGCCGACGCCCAGCTCCACAGGAGCCAGGGTGCCGTTACCTTGGCGGTAAGTGTTTCATCCATGTAAACAAGTGCTCACACTCGGTTCCGCCGCGTCGAGAAAGGGGTCGACCCAATGAAGGCACGCCACAGTCGCGTCGTGCTGGCGCTCGCCAGCCTGGTAGCCGCCGCGATGACGGTTCCTCCGGCCGCCGCCCAGTCCCATCCCAACAATCTGCCGCCCTACCACAAGTTCTACGGCGCCATCGCCTACGGCCACGACGGCTCATCGGGCAAGGCATGGCGCCAGAAGAGCCAGTCGATGGCCGAGCGACTGGCATTGGAGCGCTGCGGCATCGACACCTGCAATGTACTGACCAGTTTCACCAAGTGCGGCGCGGTCGCGCACGACGGCGCGACCTATCACGGCGGCACGGGCCTCACGCGGGAGGCGGCTGAGCAGCGCGCGATCGCCAACCTCGGCGGCGGTTGGGTGGTCAACTGGGCGTGTCACTGACGCGCCCGTTCAATCACGTTTCCGGACAGGGTAATTCGCTCACCGCCTAGACTCCTGGCTACTCAACCAGTGGCAAAGGAGCACAGCAGTGGACAGCGAAACGTACCGGCGGGGCCGGCAGATCCGCTCGGAAGTCCTCGGCAAGGACTACGTCGACAAAGCGCTCGCTCAGCCTGACGCCTTCACCGGGCCGCTGCAGGACCTCATCACCGAGTACTGCTGGGGGGCGGTGTGGGGCCGTGACGGGCTGACGCGCAAGACTCGCAGCATGCTCAACCTGGCCATGACGTCGGTATTGAACCGACCGCACGAGCTGCGGACCCACCTTCGGGCCGCGATCACCAACGGCGTGACGCGCGAGGAGATCCGCGAGGTCTTTCTTCAGGTCGCCATCTATGCCGGGGTGCCCGCCGCAGTCGACAGCTTCCGGACCGCCGGCGAGGTGTTCGCCGAGTTGGAGGGGGTTGAGCGTCCGGCAACCGAGGTCACCTTGGCGCGTTTAGCGACGCTCTGAGTTACATTTCCGATAGAGAATGTTATTATCCGGATTTAAGAACAATACTCGCATCTAAAGCAGTAAAGGCGCCGCTACCAGGACCGATGTGTCCAGACGCCGCCGCGGCGGGAGGATGGTTTCCGTGATCGAACACGCTGACGGGACACGTACGCCGGTCATCGACACCAGCGTGCACATCTTCTTCCCGACCAACAAAGACCTGCGTGGCTACCTGCGCGAGCCGTTCAAGAGCCGCGGGTTCCCCGACTATGAGATGGATTGGTACGGCGCACCCGGCAGTGAGTACGCACCCAACACCGAAGGACCCGAACGCGGCCGCCAGTACCCCGGTTCGGACCCGGAATTCGTTGCAGGTGAGCTTTTCTCGAAACGCGGGGTAGACGTCGCGATCCTGCACCCGATGGGGCGCGGCATCATGCCCGACCGCCACCTGGGCACCGCGCTGCATGCCGCCCACAACGAGATGATGGTGGGACGCTGGCTCGAGCACGACCAATTCGGCGAACGATTCCGCGGCACCATTCGGGTGAATCCCGACGACATCACCGGTGCACTGCGCGAACTGGAGAAGTGGCGCGAGCATCCGCGGGTCGTGCAGATCGGCGTACCACTGCAATCGCGTGAGGTCTACGGCAAGCCGCAGTTCTGGCCGCTATGGGAAGCCGCCGCCGCGGCAAATCTGCCGGTGGCCGTGCACATCGAATCGGGCGAGGGCATCGGCTTCCCGCCCACCCCGTCCGGGCACACCCGCACCTACGAGCAGTACGTGAGCTTCATGGCGCTGAACTACCTGTACCACCTGATGAACATGATCGCCGAGGGCGTATTCGAACGTTTTCCCGCACTCAAGTTCGTGTGGGCCGACGGCGCCGCAGATTTCGTGACGCCGTTCATCTGGCGGATGGACACCTTCGGCCGGCCGCACCTCGAGCAGACGCCGTGGGCACCGCGGATCCCCAGCGATTACCTGCCCGGCCATGTGTATTTCGTGCAGGGCGCCATGGACGGGCCCGGTGACGCCGACTTCGCCGACCAGTGGTTCGGCTTCACCGGGAAAGAGGACATGGTGATGTTCGGGTCCAGCTACCCCCACTGGCAGTGCGCTGACGTGCGCGACATACCGAGCGCCCTGTCCCCCGAACAGCGGGACAAGTTGTGTTGGCGCAATGCCTCCGAGCTCTACGGCATAGACATCGCCGTCGGCTCGAGCGCACAGTAGAAGTGAGTGAGACCTAGAAGATGGCCAGGGATGGCAGGGAGAATGCAATGTCGCTGACTCACATGCATGAACGGGTTCCCGCCGCCGAGCGCATCGCCGTCCGGTGCGTCGACTCCGACGTCCACCCAGTGCCGAAACGCGGTGAAATCACCCAGTACATCCCGGAGCCGTGGCGCAGCAAGTTCTTTCTCGACCACAAGGTCGGCGAGCTGATCTACTACGACGCACCCGATTATGCCCACTCGTTCGCAATGCGGGTCGACACTTTCCCGCCCGACGGCGAGTTCCCGGGCAGCGACCCGGACATGGCGTTTCGTCAGCTGATCATGGAGGCGGGCTCGGACATCGCGATCCTGGAGCCGGGTGGGCGTACGCCGCGGCTGCCGGAGGCACACCAGGCCTACTCGACGGCGTTGAACCACTGGCAGGCCAACCACTGGCTGGACAGCCACAACAACTGGCATCAGCGCTGGCGCGGTTCCATCTGCGCAGCCGTCGAGGATCCCGCCGGCGCGGCCCGCGAGATCGAGGAGTGGGCGGGCCACCCCTATATGGCTCAGATTCTGATCAAGGCCGAGCCGCGCCCCTCATGGGGCCACCCCATGTACAACCCGATCTGGGCAGCGGCCACCAAGCACGACATCACGGTGAGCTGCCACCTGTCCCGCAGCAACTACGAGATGCTGCCCACGCCGCCCGTCGGCTTCCCCAGCTACAACCACGACTTCATGGTCACCTACTCGCTGTTGGCCGCCAACCAGGTGATGAGCCTGATCTTCGACGGCGTCTTCGACCGGTTCCCGACGCTGCGCATCGTGTTCGTCGAACACGCCTTCACCTGGATCCTGCCGCTGATGTGGCGGATGGACTCGATTTACGAGGCCCGCAAGTCACGCGTCGAGATCAAGCGCAAGCCGTCGGACTACGTCAAGGAACACATCAAGTTCACCACCCAGCCGCTGGACTACCCGGAAGACAAGACCGAGTTGACCCGCATGCTGGAGTGGATGGAGTGCGACAAGATCCTGTTGTTCTCCTCGGACTATCCGCATTGGACCTTCGACGATCCGCGCTGGCTCGTGAAGCACCTGCCCAAGGGTGCCCGCGACGCGGTGATGTACAAGAACGGCATTGCGACCTACCACCTTCCAGAGACCGTCCCGGTTCTCGAGGGCCAGGTCCGGGTGCTCTGAATGCTCGAGGAACAGCCGCGACCCCGCCTGGCCCAGGGTCGCGAACACGTTGTCGCGACAGTGGATGAGATCCCGCCGGGTAGCCACAAACTGGTGCCGATCGGACGCCACGGCGTGGGCGTGTACAACGTCAACGGAACCTTCTACGCCATCGCCAATTACTGCCCGCACCAAGGCGGTCCGCTGTGCTCCGGTCGGGCACGGGGACGCACCATGGTCGACGAGACCGCCGCCGGTGATGCCGTCATGGTGCGAGATCTGGAGTACATCTACTGTCCCTGGCACCAATGGGGTTTCGAGTTGGCGACGGGTACCACCGCGGTCAAACCGGAGTGGAGCATTCGCACCTACCCGGTCCGGGTGATCGGCAATGATGTGCTGGTGCAGGCGTGACCGGCGTGTCGTCCTTCGAAGTCAACGGCGGCAACGTCATCTACGAAATCCTGGGCAAATCAGGGGATCTCATCGCCTTGACGCCGGGTGGCCGGTTCAGTAAGGACATCGAGGGGTTGCGCCCACTGGCCGAGGCTCTGGTCGACGGCGGCTACCGCGTGCTGCTGTGGGACCGACCCAATTGCGGCGCCTCGGATGTCCAGTTCTACGGCCAGAGCGAATCCCACATGCGCGCCGAAACACTGCACAAGCTGGTGACAGGTCTAGGTTTCCAACGGTGCATCCTGGCCGGAGGGTCCGGCGGCGCAAGGGATTCCATGCTCACCACCATGCTGTATCCCGAGATGGTCACCAAGCTGGTGGTGTGGAACATCGTCGGGGGCATCTACGGCACCTTCGTGCTGGGCTCCTTCTACATCGTCCCCAGCATTCTCGCGGTGCGGGGCACCGGCATGGACGGCGTGATCAAGGTCTCCGAATGGCGCGACCGCATCGAGGAGAACCCGGCCAACAAGCAGCGGTTCGTCGACTTCGACGCCGGCGATTTCCTCAAGGTGATGCTGCGCTGGCTCAACGCCTTCGTTTCCAAGCCCGGCCAGACCATCCCGGGCGTCGAGGACGAAATGTTCGACCGCATCCAGGTTCCCACGCTGATCATCCGCGGCGGCGAGAACGACATGGACCATCCCAAACGCACGTCACTGGAAGTGCATTGCCTGATCAAGGGTTCCGAGCTGATCGACCCGCCGTGGCCGGAGGACGCCTGGGAACGGGCGTCGGAAGACCGCGCGGCGGGCCGGGTGACGCATTTCAACATGTTCGACACCTGGGTGCAGGCCGCGCCCGCGATCCTCGAGTTCCTGGATCGCTGATGCGTTCACCTGGTGCGGATGTGGACCTCGCAGTTGAGCGAGGCCTCGAGGGCAGTGTGGATGCGGCTTTCCGGAACCCGATCGAGGTCGGACTCGCGCAACGTGACGTACACGATGTCATAGCCGTCATCGCCTGCCTCCCGCACGATCTCGCCGCTGAGCCCGAACGCCGACAACACGCCGTGGGCGTCGTCGTCTGTGCCCCGGCTGATGAAGGTGACCACACCGACCGCCGGCTCGCTGCGAAAGGCTCTGCTGCACAAATCGATTGCGGTGCACTTCGTCACCTCGACGTCTTCGCCGGCAATCAGCAGTTCAACCTCGCGCCGCCCGGACGGCCTGCTGGCGAGGTCGTATTCGACTACTTCGGCACCTATTTGACGAGTAAGCCCGAGGAGCGCAGTCATGCCCTCGCGTAATTGCGCCGGCGTAAGCGCTCCGCTCTGGTCGACATTGACGCGCACCACCGCAGTCCGCATGCGGCCAAGCCTAACGGGAAAGGCCTAGCCCATGACCACCGCCGACATTGCGATCAGCACCGTCGCCTGGCCCGGCTTCCCGCCCCGGCTACTCACCGAAGGCCGCGAAGACCTGGCGGCATACCGCGAGCGAGGGGGCTACCGGCTGCTCGCCGGTGCCGAGGAGTTGCTGGCCGAAGTCGAGGCCAGTGGCCTACTCGGGCGGGGCGGTGCGGCGTTCCCGCTTGCGGTCAAGCTGCGCACGGTGCGTAACAACGGGCATGGACCCGTCGTCGTCGCCAATGGCGAAGAGGGAGAACCCGCTTCGGTCAAAGACCGCTGGCTGCTGCGCAACCGGCCGCACCTGGTGCTGGACGGGCTGCGCCTGGCGGCGGCGCTCGTCGGCGCCACCCGCGCCTACGTGCTGGTTTCCGACCCGGACTCGGCGCGCAGTGTCGAGGCGGCGGTGAGCGAGCTGGATTCCCGCGGTCTACCCGTCGCAGTCCGGTCGGTGGAGCCCGGTTATGTGGCCGGCGAGGAGACCGCCGCCGTGCAGGCCATCAACGGCGGGCCGGCCAAGCCGACCGACAAGCCGCCGCGCCCCTTCGAATCGGGAGTAGACGGCCGACCCACGCTGGTGAGCAACGTCGAGACGCTGGCCAATCTGGCCCACATCCACGGCCATGGCTCGGCGGCTTTCCGCTCGCAGGGCACGACGCAGTCACCCGGCACCTTCCTGGCCACCATCACCGGTGCGGGCAAGCCGGCCGTACTCTACGAGCTGCCGCACGGCTTGCCGTTCGCCGAATTGCTTGACCGGCACGGGGTTTCGCCGGACAAGTTGCGCGGTGTCCTGATGGGCGGTTACTTCGCCGGGCTGGTCAACCGGCGGGTGCTGGACACCACACTGGATCACGAGACGATTCGCGGTATCGGCAGCGGCCTGGGCTGCGGTGCGATCTCGTTGATCACCGCCGAATGCCCGGTCGCGGTGGCGGCCTCGGTGTCGGCGTACTTCGACCGCGAGAACGCCCAACAGTGTGGGTCGTGTTTCAACGGAACTGCGGCCATGGCCGCCGCCGCCGGTGCACTGCGTGACGGCGCCGCCACCGCAGAAGATGTCGACCGACTCAAGCGCTGGTCGGTAGTGCTGCGCGGGCGTGGCGCGTGCCAAACACTGGATGCCGCATGCAACGTCGCCGCCACCCTGCTCGACCAATTTCCCGACGAGGTGGCGCGCCATCTGGACGGGACCTGCCCCGACTGCAGTCGCGGCGCATACCGCGCCGAGCGCCCCTACGAGGCCATCGGGGGATCATGAGAATCCGATTGGACCGCACCGTTTGCGACGGCTTCGGCGTGTGCGGCAAGCACGCACCCGGCTACTTCTCGCTCGACGATTGGGGCTACGCCTGTCTGATCGGCGACGGCAATGTGCCGGACGAGGACCACGACAAGGTCGTGCGGGCATTACTGGACTGCCCGGTGCATGCCATCACCGAGATCGGCGAGCCCAAGCCGAGCATCCCGCACCCCGAACTGCACGACGAGGACGATCCCGCCTCACACGTCAAGACCGAGGACAACGAAGCCGAGTGGGGTTTCATCCGTTGACAGGCGCGCCGGCAGCACCGGGACGGCCGCTGCCCCAACTCAAAGACGAGAACGAGTTCTTCTGGACGGCGGGCGCCGACGGCGTGCTCCGTTTTCAGGAATGCCGGGCCTGTCAGGCGCTGATCCATCCGCCCGCTCCGGTGTGCCGTTACTGCCGTGGTCATGACATCGGTGTGCGCGACGTCTCGGGCAGGGCGACCCTGGCCGGGTTCACCGTGAACCACCGGTTCAGTGTGCCCGGTATGCCGGCGCCCTACGTCGTTGCGCAGGTCGCCATCGCCGAGGATCCGCGAGTTCGGTTGACCACCAACATCATCGACGCCGATCCAGCAGGCCTGGCGCTCGGCCAAACCGTCGAGGTGGTGTTCGAACACATCGAGGACGTGTGGCTGCCGCTGTTCCGTCCCGTCCCCGACGCCCGGCCCGCCCCGTTGCCCGAGGACGAGATTTCGCCGGAACGCTTCGGCGAACACGTGCGCCCCATGTGGACCACGGAGAAGTTCGAGGACAAGGTCGCGCTGACCGGCATCGGCATGTCACCGATCGGCCGCCGGCAGATGGTGCCTGCGCTGTCACTGACCGTGCAGGCCTGCGAGACGGCGATCGCCGACGCCGGCCTGACTTTCGCCGACATCGACGGCCTGTCCACCTATCCGGGCGGCGGAAACTTGGGCGGCTTCGGCGAAGGCGGGGTCACCGCTGTGGAAGCCGCTCTGGGTATCCGGCCGACGTGGCACAACGGCGGAATCGAAACCTTCGGTCCGGGCGGCTCGGTGATCGCGGCGATGCTCGCCGTCTCGGCCGGCTTGGCCCGTCACGTGTTGTGCTTCCGGACGCTGTGGGAAGCCACCTTCAACGAGCTGATGAAGCAGGGCAAGATCATTCCGTCCGGCGGCCGCACCGATAGCTGGCAGTGGCCTTTCGGGGCCACCTCGGCCGCGCATACGCTGGCGCTCAACGCACAACGCCATTTCCACCGTTACGGCACCACCAAAGAGACGCTGGGCTGGATCGCGCTGAATCAGCGCACCAACGCCGCACTCAACCCGACCGCCGTGTACCGCGACCCGATGACCATGGACGACTACCTCAACGCGCGGACCATCACCACACCGTTCGGCCTCTACGACTGTGACGTCCCGTGTGACGGCGCGATCGCCGTCATCGTCTCCGCCGTCGACGCCGCCCGCGACCTGGCCAAGCCTCCCGTCCTGGTCGAGGCGGTGGGAACGCAGATCATCGAGCGCATCGACTGGGATCAGAGCACGCTCACCCACGAGCCGCAGGTCCTGGGGCAGGCCGCACATCTGTGGACGCGAACATCGTTGCGCCCCAACGATGTTGACGTGGCCGAGTTGTACGACGGGTTCACTATGAACTGTCTCTCGTGGATCGAGGCGCTCGGGTTCTGCGGCATCGGCGAAGCCCGGGAATTTCTGGACGGCGGTAGGAACATCGCCCGCGACGGCGTCATACCGCTCAACACGCACGGCGGCCAGCTCTCGCACGGCCGCACCCACGGCATGGGCCTGCTGCACGAAGCCGTCACCCAGTTGCGCGGCGAGGCCGGTGACCGCCAGGTCGCCGGCGCGCGCGTCGGGGTGGTGAGCAGCGGCGGGCTCACGCCCAGTGGTGTGATCCTGTTGCGGACTGACGCATGAATCCCCGCCCGCGCGTGGTGATCGTGGACGGCGTGCCCATGTCCGGCGTGATCGCCGAGGCCGACGATCCCAAAGCCGTGATCGTGGCGATCCACGGCGGCGGCACCACCGCCGTCTACTTCGACTGCCCGGGCCATCCCGAGTTGTCGCTGCTGCGGTTGGGCGCGGAACGGGGTTACACGGTGATCGCGCTGGACCGGCCGGGACACGGCAGCTCGGCGCCGTATCCGGAGGCGGTGCAGACTGCCGAGCAGCGCGTCGACCTGGCATACGGTGTCGTGGACCGGATTCTGGGCGAGCGGCCGCGCGGTGCGGGAACGTTTTTGCTGGGACATTCCGGCGGCTGCGAGCTGGCGACCAGAATGGCCGCCCACGACCGGGGCGCCGCCCTGCTGGGTCTGGAACTGGGCGGCACCGGCCGGCGCTACCACGACGCCGCCAAGGAGATCATGAAGGCGGCCGCGGTGAAGGAGCGCCCGCCCGGCACCCGCGAGCTGCTGTGGGAGCCGATGCGGCTCTACCCGCCCGACATCCTGCGCGGAGTCACCAACTCGTCGACGTCTCCGGCATACGAGCGCGACGTGGCGGTGAACTGGCCGCACCGCTATTTCCCGGAACTGGCGCCGCTGGTGCGGGTGCCGGTGCGGTTCACCATCGGCGAGCACGATCGGGTGTACCGGGGCGACGACGACAACCTGGCCGAAATCTCCGAAATGTTCCGTCGAACGCCGGTTTTCGTGAGCCACCGGCAACCCGACGCCGGGCACAACCTCAGCCTCGGCCTCAGCGCCGCCGAATACCACCGCACCGTATTCGAGTTCGTCGACGAGTGTGCGGCCGCCCACGCGTCGATCGTGAAGCCAGCTTCACAGTCGGACTCGAGTGTGAAGCCAGCTTCACCCTCGGCGGGCTGCGACGCCGATCCGGACGCCGGGTGATGCGCGCCGGATCCGCGGTCTTCCGCTCCTTTTCGCCGCGCCCCGAACCCGCTACCGTTAGCGTTACAGTCAGGCGTTCAGCTGTAATGGTGTCAGCCCGCAGCTCAGCAGCAAGGAGCGTTCAATGACCAAATCGAAGGTCATCTTCGATCCCTTCTCCGAGGACTTCTTCAACGGCGCCTGGGACACCTATCGGCGCATGCAGGAGGAAGCGCCGGTGTATTACAGCCAGGAGTACGACTTCTATGCCCTCACCCGCCATGCCGACGTGGCGGCGGGCCTGAAGAACTTCGAGACGTACTCCTCGGCCTACGGCATCGATTTGTCGATGGTGCGGACGGGCAAGCGGCCGGAGCAGAAGTCCATCATCTTCATGGACCCGCCCGATCACCGGCACATGCGCAGCCTGCTCAACAGGGTTTTCACGCCGCGCGCCATCGAGGCCCAGCGGCAGATGGTCGGCGAGAAGATCGACAAGTACCTCAGCAAGGTCGATCCCGACCGGTTCGATGTGGTGCAAGACTTCTCCGGGCCGTTCCCCGTCGAGGTCATCACCACGATGCTCGGGGTGCCCGAAGAGCATGCCCAACGGGTGCGTCATCTGATCGACGAGTCACTGCACCGCGAGCCCGGTCAAGTCGAGGTCGGAGAGCGGGGCATGCAGGCGAACATCGAAACCTGGATGTTGTATTACGGGCTGCTGCAGGAACGCCGGGCCGAACCACGCGACGATCTGTTCACCAGGCTGATCAACGCCGAAATCACCCGCGAGGACGGCCAGCAGAGCAAGCTGGATGACATCGAGATAGCGGGCTTCGCGACGCTATTGGGCGGCGCCGGCGCCGAGACGGTGACCAAGTTGCTGGGTAACGCGCCAGTGGTGTTCGCCCGGTTCCCCGACCAATGGCAGAAGCTCCTCGACGACCGCAGTAAAGTCCCGGCGGCGGTCGAGGAGTTGTTGCGCTATGAGGCACCGTCGCAGTATCAGGTTCGTTGCTCACTCAAAGACGTTGAGCTGCATGGTGTCACGATCCCGGCGATGAAGCCGGTGTTCCTGATCAACGCCGCAGCCAACCGGGACCCGGCAGCCT
Source organism: Mycobacterium sp. NGS49 (assembly GCF_059812565.1). Classification (NCBI taxonomy): domain Bacteria; kingdom Bacillati; phylum Actinomycetota; class Actinomycetes; order Mycobacteriales; family Mycobacteriaceae; genus Mycobacterium; species Mycobacterium sp. NGS49. The sequence continues at coordinate 18,525 of NZ_JCALCX010000010.1, forward strand.
GGACCGATCCGGACAAATTCGACATCGACCGCGACCGGCACGAGGCGCTGAACCTCAGTTTCGGCTACGGCATACACAGCTGTCTGGGCGCGGCGCTGGCGCGCATGGAAAGTGTCATCGCGCTGGAAAAGCTGCTGGACTTCATGCCTCGCTATGAGGTGGACTGGGAGAACTGCAACCGCGTGCATATGCAGAATGTCGCGGGCTGGCAGAACGTACCGGTAAAGGTGTTGCCATGAGAATCGAAGTCGACTGGGATCTTTGCGAAAGCAACGCCGTGTGCATGGGCATAGCGCCCGACGTGTTCTTGCTCGGTGACGACGACATGCTGACCGTCTTGCAGCCGGAAGTCACTCCGGAGAACGAGGATCTGGTTCGTGAAGCGGTGCGGCAGTGCCCGCGCCAGGCGATCTCGATCGTTTAGCGGCGCCTTCACGCCGAGCGTGAACTGGCGGCGGCCGCACGCCGATATTCTCGCCCTGACTGCACGTTCGGCGACGGCGTCTGACCAAGTCCGGTCAGCGCTCTTTGATGGCCTGCTCCGGACAGCACTCGATGGCCTCGCGGGTGGCCGCTTCGAATCCTGTTGGCACATCCGTGGTTATCGCTTCGGCGTACCCGTCGTCGGTCAGGCTGAAGACTTCCGGGCACAGCGTCAGGCACATACCGTGCCCACGGCAGCACTGGTCGTCAACCCAGACCCTCATGCCTGCGTGAACTCCAGGTGCAATTCGGTCAGCCCACGCAGGATGTACGTCGGAACGTATTGGTAGCGGCGATCATTCGCCGGCCCGTGCGCCCGCTCGTCGATCCTGATGTCCGACGTCCGGTCCAGCAGACGCTCGATCGCAACCCGCGTCTCCGCTCGGGCCAGCGGAGCTCCCGGGCAGCTGTGGATCCCGCGCCCGAAGGACAGATGCTGCCGCGCGTTCTTGCGGGCCGGGTCGAACGTCGCCGGCTCCTCGAAGCGACGCGGATCGCGGTTGGCGGCCGCTTGCAACACCATCACCGTGGTGCCGGCCGGTAGGTCGACGCCTCCGATAGTGGCGGCCACCCGATTCAGGCGGAAGTCGCCCTTCACCGGGCTTTCCACGCGCAGCGCCTCTTCGATGAAGTTCGGGATGAGGCTGCGGTCCCGGCGCAGCTGCTGCTGAATGTCGGGGCGCTCGGCCATGATCTGCAGCGCCGCGCCCAGCAGTCGCACCGTGGTTTCCTGCCCGGCCGAGAAGACGTTGCTGGCGACGCGGGCCACATCTTCGACTTCCGGTATCGAACCATCCGGATAGGTGGCGGTCGCGAGACCGGTCAGCACGTCGTCGCGGGGCTCGCGGCGACGGTCCCGGACATAGTCGGAGAACAGTCCGTACAGGAACTCCAGCGGACTGTGCGCCAGGGATTCCTTGCCGGTGCCGCCCACGCCGCCGCCCGAGTGCTGGCGGATGCCCCTGACGAAGGAGTCCCGATCCTCCATCGGCACACCCAGCAGATCGGCGATCACCAGCAGCGTGAACGGACCGGCGAAGCCTTTGATGAAGTCGCCCTCCCCCGGCGCCAGAAACTCGTCGAGCACCTGGTCGGCGAGTGCCCACATGGCGTCCTCGTTCTCCTTGAGGCGCTTCGGGGTGATCAGCCGCATCAGCAACGAGCGGTGGTTGGTGTGGGTCGGCGGGTCCAGGGTGGGCAGCTGGTCGCTGAACGGCAACTCGTTGCGGTGCCGCTCGATCAGCTCCGTGACATCGGATTCGCCGTCCAAGGACACCGGGAAGCCGGGGAATGGGCCGGTCACCGAGATGCAGGAGGAGAAGGTCTGCGCATCGTTGAGCACGGCACAGGCCTCGTCCCAACCGGTCACCATGGTGACGCCGTGGTGCGGTTCGCGGGCGACCGGACACTGCCGGCGCAGTGCCTCGTAGTACGGGTAGGGGTCCTCGACGAGCTGCCGGTCACGGAAGAAATCCAGTTCGGTGAAGTCATTCACCATTTCGTGCTCCGTTCGAATCTCGGCTAGCGAGAATGCGCCTCTCATCTAGGAGTATTACATTTCCACAGCCGCCGCGGGACCGCAAACGCCGCGATGGCCGGGTCAGGCCGGAAGCAGATCCGCGGCCACCGACCGGCTTGCCAGAAGCCCGCTGCGGAAGGTCTCGACGGGTCCGATCGAGTCCAACGGCGCGGCGGCCGCGGACAGTGCCCGGGCCTTGAAGATCTGGGCGGCCATGCTGAGCCGGTGCTGGACCCGCCCCACGCTGTCGTCGAGTTCGGCGGGCCAGGTGGTGCCCCAGAGCGTGACTTCGGTGACGCCGTGGTCGAGCGCCTGCAAGACGCCACTGCGCACCCGCGGGTCCGAACCGAGGAGGTCCGGGGCGGCCGCCAGCGCTTGCGGGCGCGGATGCGTCCCCACCGACGCCAGCACGCCGTCGAGGTCGAGCGTCTTGGCGCCGAGGATGTGCAACGGCCGGTCGTCGGGGTGGTCGGTAAGCAGCACCGTGACGTCCCAGCCCGCCATTGCCCGGTCGAACAACCATCCACCGGCGAACGTCACCACATCGACGACGCTGGACGCGACGACGTCGAGCCGGTATCTCATGTCGTGCTCGTCGGGTTGAGCGGGGCGAAGTCGCGCGCCAACGTCTCCGCGTACTCCTTGAAGACCTCGGTCAGGGGTATCGAAGGATCGAGCAACCATGTCATTTCCATTCCGTGGATGAACGCGAGGATTTCTACTGCCTTGACGGCGGGATCTATGTCGGCGCGGTAGCGGCCCGCGGCTTGGCCTCGGCGGATGCCGGCGGCGACGATCTCGGTCGCGTCGCGTTGCCGATTGACCAGGCGGTCGTGCAGCGGCGCGTCGGGGGCGATGTTCTCGACCAGCAGCACGGTGAAGGTGCCCACCAGATCGGGCTGCCGGTTGAACCGATCGGCGACCTGGGCGATCTCCCCCAGCAGATCCCCGCCGCGGTCGGAGTGCGTGTCGTCGTCAAGGTCGCGCGCATCCAGCACCGCGTGCAGCAGTTGTTCCTTGGATTCGAAGTGATGCAGCAGACCCGCGGGAGTCACCCCGGCCTCGCGGGCGATCTGGGCGAGCGTCGTGTTGCGCCAACCGTTGCGCGACAGCAGCCGCTGCGCCACCTCGAGGATGCGCAGTTTGCGGTCTTCACCTTTGGCGAGAAGCGTCTCGTACGGCCGTGCGTCGGGCACCGAATTCCTCGTCGAACCGCGTGGGCAACCAACCTAGTGAATACACAGTAGGTTGGTTTTGCCGACCTGACAAGCCCCGGATGGCGCCGGGGTCAGCTCACCAACTCAACCAGCGTGGCGTTTGCCGTGCCGCCGCCTTCGCACATGGTCTGCAGTCCGAAGCGGATGCCGTTGTCGCGCATGTGATGGACCATGCGCGTCATCAACACGGCACCTGACGCGCCCAGCGGGTGGCCCAGCGCAATCGCGCCGCCCAGCGGATTGAGCCGCTCCGGGTCCGCGCCGGTCTCGGCGAGCCAGGCCAGCGGCACCGGCGCGAAAGCTTCGTTCACCTCGAAGACCCCCACCTCGTCGATCCGGACACCGCACCGACCCAGCACCTTCTCGGTCGCCGGAATGGGACCGGTCAGCATCAGCACCGGGTCGGCCCCGGTTACCGCACCGGCGCGGTAACGCACCAGCGCCGTCAGACCCATTTCCAGCGCAAGCTCCGACGTCGTCACCAACAATGCGGCGGCGCCGTCGGAGATCTGCGAGGAGTTGCCGGCATGGATCACACCGTCTTCGAGGAAGGCCGGCTTCAGTCCGGCCAGTTTCTCCACGGTGGTCCCGCGTCGCACCCCTTCGTCCCGGTGGACCAGACCGGCCTCGTCATCGGTGAACACCGGAACGATCTGTTCGGTGAAGGCGCCGCTGTCCTGGGCGGCAGCGGCCCGTTCGTGCGACAGCGCCGAGTATTCGTCGAGCCGGGTCCGGGACAATCCCCACTTCCTGGCGATCAACTCTGCCGAGATCCCCTGGTTGAACGAGAAATCGTCATAGCGCGCAAGGACTTTCGGTCCGTAGGGCATACCGGTCGCCCGAGCCGAACCGAGCGGAACCCGGCTCATCACCTCGACACCGCCGGCCACCACGACGTCCTGCTGACCTGACATCACCGCCTGCACCGCGAAGTCGAGGGCCTGCTGACTGGATCCGCAGGCCCGATTCACCGTGGTGCCGGGGATGCTTTCCGGCCAACCCGCCGCCAGCACGGCGTACCGGCCGATATTGCTGGACTGGTCACCCACCTGGCTGACGCAGCCCCAGATGACGTCGTCCACGAGATCCGGGCTGACCCCGGCACGTTCCAGCAGTTCGTTGAGGACGACGGCAGACAGGTCGGCGGGGTGCACGCCGGAGAGTCCGCCGTTGCGCTTGCCGACTGCCGTGCGCACCGCCTCGACGATGACCGTTTCGCGCATCGCTTCGCCCCGCCTCTCGATCGTCGAACGTGAACTCACGGCGCGGAAAACGCGAAAATTCCGCCATCAGTTCACGTTCGATGATTAATAAGGTACGTCAGTAGCTTCTGGGCAGCTTAAGCACGTGCGATCCGAGGAAGTTCAGGATCATCTCCTGACTGATCGGTGCGATCTTCATCAGCCGCGCCTCCCGGAAATAGCGCGTGACGTGATACTCCTCCGCATAGCCCATCCCGCCGTGGGTCTGCAGCGCCCGGTCCGCGGCGGCGAACCCGGCGTCGGCACACAGATATTTGGCCGTATTGGCTTCGCGTCCGCAGGGTTTGCCGTTGTCGTACAGCCACGTGGCCTTTCGCAGCATCAGCTCGGCGGCGTCGAGGCGGGCCAAGGCGTCGGCCAGCGGGAACTGAATCCCCTGGTTCATCCCGATCGGCCGGCCGAACACCTCACGGTCGTTGGCGTACTTCACGGCCTTGTCCAGCGCCACCCTGCCGATGCCGAGAGCCTCGGCCGCGATCAGCATCCGCTCCGGGTTCAGGCCGTCGAGAATGTACTGAAAGCCCTTGCCCTCCTCTCCGATTCGGTCTTCGACCGGGACTTCGAGGTTGTCGATGAACAGTTCGTTGGAGCTGACGGCGTTGCGGCCCATCTTGTTGATCGGCCGGACGTCGATCCGGCTGCGGTCGAGGTCGGTGAGGAACAGCGTCATGCCGTCGGTCTTCTTGGTGACTTCGTCATAGCCCTGCGTCCGGGTCAGCAGCAGGATCTTGTCGGACTCCATTGCCTTGGAGATCCAGACCTTTCGACCGTTGACGACGTAGTGGTCGCCGTTGCGCTTGGCGAACGTGGTGATGCGCGACGTGTCGAGTCCGGCACTCGGTTCGGTCACCCCGAAACACACGTGGACTTCTCCGGTCGCCACCCGCGGCAGAGTGCGCGCCTTGAGCTCGTCGGAGCCGTGTACCACCACGGGCTGCATGCCGAAGATCGACAGGTGGATGGAACTGGCCGCGTTCATGGCACCGCCGGACCTGGCGACCTCTTCGAGTAGCAGGGTGGCTTCGGTGATGCCCAGACCGTGGCCGCCGTACTCGGTCGGGATGGTCATGCCCAGCCAGCCGCCGTCGGCGATGGCGCGGTAGAACTCGGTGGGAAACTCGTGCGCCTGGTCTTTTTCCATCCAGTAGTGGTCGTCGAACTTGGCCGCCAACTCGGCCACCGACCGCCGGATCAGTTCCTGATCCTCGGTGAGCTCGAACTCCATCTCCCGCACCTTCCTGCGCCCGAGTCCTCTGCGCGAAAAGACACAAACTCGCACTCTGTCAGCCCAGATGATGCGAGTTTGCGACTGCTCGCCGGAGAACGTCAGTCCGTGTTGCCGGACAGCGATTTCGCGTTGGCCGCAAAGTCGGCGAACGACGAACCCGCCCGGGTGTCCTTGTGGTGGCTCGACGACCGGATGGACACGTCGTGCCCTTCGGCGGCCTTGCGCAGCGCGCCGACCGTCGCCTGCTCACGCGTGATGTGGGTGAACGGGTCGAACGAATACCAGCGCATCGCGTTTTGGTAGGTGATCTTGTGGATCTCGTCGTCCGGCACGTTGTTGAGCGACAACACATCCCACAGCTCCTCTGGGGCACCCGGCCACATCGAGTCGCTGTGCGGGTAGTCGGCCTCCCAACAGATGTTGTCGATGCCGATCATGTTGCGCAGGGCGACGCCCACCTTGTCGCTGATGAAGCAGGTGAGGAAGTGCTCGCGGAAGACCTCGGACGGCAGCTTCCCGCCGAAGTTCTGGTGCGTCCACGTCGAGTGCATCTCGTATGTCCGGTCGGCCCGCTCGAGGAAGTACGGAATCCACCCGGTGCCGCCCTCGGACAGCGCGACCTTGAGGTCCGGATACTCCTTGATGGGCCGCGACCACAGCAGGTCCGCGGCGGCCTGCACGATGTTCATCGGCTGCAGCGTGATCATCACGTCCATCGGGGCGTCGGGCGCGGTGATCGCCAGTCGGCCCGACGAACCGATGTGCACATTCATCACGGTGCCCGTGTCGCACAACGCTTTCCACAGCGGATTCCAGTATTCGTTGTGGAAGCTGGGGTAGCCCATCGCGGCCGGGTTCTCGGTGAAGGTGAGCGCGTGCACACCCTTCTTGGCGACCCGGCGCACCTCGGCGGCACACGCCTCGGCATCCCAGATCACGGGTATCGCCATGGGGATGAACCGCGCCGGATAAGCGCCACACCACTCGTCGATGTGCCAGTCGTTGTAGGCCTGCACCAGCGCTATCGAGAACTCGGGGTCGTCGGTGGCGAACAGGCGTCCGGCGAAGCCCGGGAAGGAGGGGAAGCAGATCGAGGCCAGAATGCCGCCGGCATTCATGTCCTTGACGCGTTCGTCGACGTTGTAACAGCCGGGCCTTATCTCGTCGAGACCGGTGGGCTCGATCCCGTACTCCTCCTTGGGCCGGCCGGCCACCGCGTTGAGCGCCACGTTCGGAATGACGGTGTCCCGGAACTTCCACATGTCCGAACCGTCCGGGTTGTGCACCAGCCGCGGTGCGTCGTCCAGGTACTTGGACGGCAGGTGGTTCTTGAACATGTTCGGCGGCTCGACGGTGTGGTCGTCCACGCTGATCAGGATCATGTCCTCTTTGTTCACGGGTTTTCCCTTCTCATCTGATCCACCTGATCGGGTGGGTGAAGCAGGCTTCAAGCCGCTGAGCAGAGCCCACCTGCGCCGAGCTCTCTATAGGTTGAAAACTATCTTCTCGCGAATCGAGAATCAACATCCAGCATAGGCGCCGCGACGGCTGCATGACCTGATCCCGCCGCGGAACAGGCACCGTCACCACCGCTTCGGATGCTGCGGTGCGAGCCGGCATTGACCCGCCGATCGATTCATGCAAGTCTATTGGTTGGAAATGAGAATATGATTCTCTCATGGCGAGAGGATGAACGGGGAAGGGTTTCCGGGATGCGCCTACCGCCGCTGCCCGCCGACCGGTGGGACGAGGCTGTCGACGGGGCATTAGCCGTCATGCTGCCGCCGGAGCGCCGCAACCCGCGCGACGCATCCAACGTGTTGTCCACCATGGCCAACCACCCCGATCTGGCCAAGGCGTTCCTTCGGTTCAACGTCCACCTCTTGTTCTCGTCCACCCTGCCGCCGCGCATTCGCGAACTGGCCATTCTGCGCGTCGCGCACCGCCGCGAGTGCGCGTACGAGTGGATGCACCACGTCGACCTGGCCAAGCGAGAGGGCATCACCGATGCCGAGATCGACGCGGTCCGCCGGGGTGGCGGCGCGTTCGACGAATTCGAGCAGGCGGTAATCGCCGGCGTCGACGAGCTCGACGAGAGATCCCAGTTGTCCGACGAGACCTGGGCCACGCTCGGGCAGCGCTTCGACGACCGCCAGCGCATGGACTACGTCTTCACGGTCGGCTCTTACATGATGCTGGCCATGGCCCTGAACACTTTTGGCGTTCAGCTCGAGACACACACCGAACTTGACGAGGAGAGCTAACAGTGGGCCATTTCCCCAAGCCAGCCGCCGGCAGTTGGACCCAGAACTACCCCGAGTTGGGAACCGCCCCGGTCGACTACACCGACTCCATCGATCCCGCCTTTTTCGAAGCCGAGCGCGACGCGGTCTTCAAGCGCACCTGGCTCAACATCGGCCGCGTCGAGCGCGTGCCGCGCACCGGCAGCTACTTCACCAAAGAGCTGCCGTCAGCGGGCCGGGGCATGTCGGTGATCATCGTGAAAACCAGGGACGGATCGGTCAAAGCCTTCCACAACGTCTGCCGGCACCGCGGAAACAAGCTGGTGTGGAACGACTTTCCGAATGAGGAGACCTCCGGCACCTGCCGGCAGTTCACCTGCAAATACCACGCCTGGCGCTATAGCCTGGACGGCGACCTGACCTACGTCCAGCAGGAGGACGAGTTCTTCGACCTCGACAAGGGTGACTACGGCCTGGTGCCGGTGCGCTGCGAGGTGTGGGAAGGCTTCATCTTCATCAACCTCGACCACAACGCCCAGCCGCTCGTCGACTATCTGGGCCCGATGGGCAAGGGCATCGAGGGTTACCCCTTCCACGAGATGACCGAAACCTATTCTTACCGAGCTGAAGTCGGCAGCAACTGGAAGCTGTTCATCGACGCGTTCGCCGAGTTCTACCACGCGCCGGTGTTGCACCAGGGGCAGTACACCAAAGAAGAAGCCGCCAAGATCTTGAAGTACGGCTTCGAGGCGCTGCACTACGAACTGGCCAGCCCGCACGGGATGATCTCGACCTGGGGCGGCCAGGCACCGCCGGCGGACATGCGCATGGTCAAGCCGATGGACCAGGTGTTGCGTAGTGGGTTGTTCGGCCCGTGGGACAAGCCGGAGGTCATCGCGAAGCTCGACACGCTGCCGCCGGGGGTCAACCCGAAGAAGGTGAAGCAGTGGGGCATTGACTCCTGGCACTTCTACCCCAACTTCATGTTGCTGATCTGGGAGCCCGGCTGGTTCCTGACCTACCACTACTGGCCAACCGCCGTAGACAAGCACATCTTCGAGTGCACGCTGTACTTCGTTCCACCGCGAAATGCCCGCGAGCGATTGGCGCAGGAGCTCGCCGCGGTGACGTTCAAGGAGTATGCGCTGCAGGACGCCAACACCCTGGAAGCGACCCAGACCATGATCGGCACCCGGGTGGTGAACGACTTCCCGTTGTGCGATCAGGAGATCCTGCTGCGCCACCTGCACAAGGTGACCGGTGATTATGTGGCCGACTGGGCAAAGGAGTGCCAGCTCAATGGCAAAGTTACCGTCTGAATTCGCCGACCTGGAACCGTTTCTGGATTGGGATCTGGCCACCGAACCACAGCGCTACGCCAAACGGCTGGCCTCGACGATGGGCCAGCTGCAGGAGTTCTACGACGTCGCCTTCCCGCGCCTGAACGACGTGATCGCCTACTGTGACAACTACCCGCTGGACGATCTACCCGAGGAAGCCCGCACGCTCATGCATTTGATGCAGTCGTTGGTGATGGTGTCGTTTCCGATCGAGGCATGGAAGCAACCGCGGGTGCCCGACAGCGGCGCGGCCTGGGTCGAGTGCATACGGGAACCGGTGATCTGAGCGGTGCTGACGCTCAAGGCGGCCGGGCTACTGGATGTCGATGCAGGCGAGATCGTCTCGCCCGGCATCGTGCGGATCGACGGCGACCGGATCGTCGGCGTTGGCGGTGAGCCGGAGGGTGACCTGATCGATCTCGGGGACCGAATCCTGTTGCCCGGGTTGATGGACATGGAGGTCAACCTGTTGATGGGCGGCCGCGGCGAGAAGCCAGGCCTGTCCCAGGTGCAGGACGACCCGCCGACCCGGGTGCTGCGCGCGGTCGGCAATGCCAGGCGCACCCTGCGTGCCGGGTTCACCACCGTGCGCAACCTGGGTCTGTTCGTCAAGACCGGGGGCTATCTGCTGGATGTAGCGCTGGGCAAGGCCATCGACGCCGGCTGGATCGACGGACCGCGCATCGTGCCTGCCGGACATGCCATTACACCCACCGGCGGACACCTGGACCCGACGATGTTCGCCGCCTTCGCACCGCACGTGCTGGACCTGACGATCGAGGAGGGTATCGCCAACGGCGTCGACGAGATCCGCCGGGCGGTGCGCTACCAGATCAAGCACGGCGCCCAGCTGATCAAGGTGTGCTGCTCCGGCGGGGTCATGTCGCTGACAGGACCACCTGGCGCGCAACACTATTCGGATGAGGAGCTGCGCGCGATCGTCGACGAGGCACACCGCCGTGGCCTGCGGGTGGCCGCACACACACACGGCGCCGAGGCGGTCAAGCATGCGGTGGCGGCCGGTATCGACTGCATCGAGCACGGCTTCCTGATCGACGACGAGGCGATCGCGCAGATGGTCGAGAATGACACGTTCCTGGTGAGCACCCGCCGCCTCGCCGAAGGCATGGACGTCTCGCACGCGCCACCGGAACTGCAGGCCAAGGCCGCCGAGATGTTCCCGAAGTCGCGCACCTCGATACTGGCGGCCTATCAGGCCGGAGTGAAGATCGCCGTCGGCACCGACGCCCCCGCGATACCGCACGGCCGCAACGCCGACGAGTTGGTCACCCTGGTGGAATGGGGCCTGCCGGCCCTTGCCGTGTTGCGAGCGGCCACCGTGACCGCCGCGGAACTGATCAACTCCGCCGACCTGGGACGCCTCGCCGAGGGCATGCTGGCCGACGTCATCGCGGTGCCGGGAAACCCGTTGCTGGACATCACCGTTACCCGCAACGTCAGCTTTGTGATGAAAGGGGGCAAGGTCTATGCCAACCAGAACTGACGACCTGGTGGAAATCCAGCAGCTGCTCGCCCGCTACGCCGTCACCATCACCCAGGAAGACATCGAGGGGCTGGTCAGCGTCTTCACGCCGGACGGGACCTACAGCGCCTTCGGCGACACCTACACCCTGGACCGCTTCCCCGACCTGGTGGCCGCCGCGCCCAAGGGGCTGTTCATGACCGGCACCTCTCTGGTTGAGCTGGACGGTGATTCGGCCACCGGGACCCAACCGCTGTGCTTCATCGAACACTCGGCGCACGACATGCGCATCGGCTACTACCGCGACACCTACGTGCGTACCGGGGACGGATGGCGACTGAAAACCCGTGCCATGACCTTCATTCGGCGCAGCGGTGTGCATGATTCCGGACGCCCGCACGCCGTGGGCCGCCCCTCGCCGTGAAGGTCGAGCAGTTCCGGACGGACTTGTGCGCCTGGCTCGACGAGCATGACCTGACGCCGGATCCCGACCACACGCTGCAGGGGCACCTGCAGCAACTCGCCCGCGTGCACGCCGCTCTGTACCAGGCAGGTTGGATGCGCTACGGCTGGCCCACCCACGTCGGCGGACTCGGCGGGCCCGCCCTGCTGCGCGCGATCGTCGGCGAGGAGGTGGTGGGCCGGCGGCTGGTCGAACCCGGCCCCTACTCGATGGTGGAGGTACTGGCGCCCACCATGATCGATTACGCGCCAACCGAACTCGCCGCCGAGATGGTGCCGCGGCTGCTCAGCGGGCGCGAGCAGTGGTGTCAGGGCTTCTCCGAACCGGGATCCGGCAGCGATCTGGCGTCCTTGACGACCCGGGCGGTCCGGGACGGCGACAACTGGATCGTCAACGGGCAGAAGGTCTGGACGAGCTTTGCGCAGTTCGCCACCCGTTGCGTCCTGCTCACCCGTACCGCGCCGGGCCATGAGGGCATCACCGCGTTCTTCGTCGACCTGGACACACCGGGCATCACCGTTCGCCCGCTACGCACCATGCACGGCGTTGACGAGTTCTGCGAGGTGTACTTCGACAGCGTGGCGATCCCGTCCAGCCGCATGCTCGGGGAGCCCGGGGACGGCTGGCGGCTGGCGATGGACCTGTTGCCCTACGAACGCTCGACCTGCTTCTGGCAGCGAATCGCCTACCTGTACTCGAGATTCGACGCGCTGATCGCCGAGGCGACCGATCCAGACGAGTCCGCTTTGGGTGCCGCGTATCTCGCTCTGCATACGCTACGCTGCCGATCCCGGGCCACCCAGCACCGGCTGGCCGCAGGGGCGCGGCTGGGGCCCGACACCTCCATCGACAAGGTGCTGCTGGCGAGCGCCGAGCAACGGCTCTACGACGCCGTCCACGACCTGCTGCCCGGCCGGCTCGAATTGGACGACACGGCCTGGCGTCCGGAGTACCTCTATTCGCGGGCGGCAACCATCTACGGCGGCACCGCGGAGATCCAGCGCAACATCATCGCCCGTCGCCTGCTCGACCTGGGCAAGGAGTGACATGGACCCGGAGCTGACGCTGCTGGCCGACTCGTTGCGGACCGCGATGACGGCCGCCAGCGGCGCCGCGCTGGACGCCGCGCTGGCCGACCTCGGCTGGCTCGACATGCTCGACGAAATACCTTCGACCGCAATTCCTCTGGTGTTCCGGTTGCTCGGTGAGACCGGTGCGCACGCACCGGTGCTCAACGACGTCGTGCTGCGAGTCGGCGGCGGTACGGTGCCGCTGCCGTACGCAGGAGGTTCGTGGGTGATCTGGGAGCGCACCGACTCAGCCGCTTCGGCACTCGACGACGAACTCCCCATCCACCGGACCGCAGCCGGGGATCCCGTACCGCTCGGCATCGGCCGGCAGGCGCTGGGCTGGTGGCTGGTCGGGACCAGCCGGGCCATGCTGGCACTGGCTCGCCAACATGCGCTGGATCGCGTCCAATTCGGCAGGCCCATCGCGTCTTTCCAGGCAGTCCGGCACCGGCTGGCCGAGACGCTGGTCGCCGTCGAGGGCGCCGAGGCCACGCTGCAGGCCGCCACCGATCATCCCGATGAGCTGGCCTGTCTACTGGCCAAGGCTGCGGCGGGCCAGGCGGCACTGACCACCGCCCGCCACTGCCAGCAGGTACTGGGTGGCATCGGCTTCACCGCCGAGCATCGGTTGCACCGTCACGTCAAGCGGGCGCTGGTGCTCGACGGCTTGCTGGGCAGTTCCCGCGAGCTGACCCGCGAAGCGGGAGCGCACCTCCGCGCCGTGGGCTCGGCGCCCCGGCTCGTCCATCTCTGACCTGCGGCGTCGCGCCTCACCCACCTCTGACCGCCGAGTGTGAATTCTGCGACGCGACTCGCGGGAACAGCGTCGCGAGATTCACAGTGGCGCCGGTCATTGCACGCTAGTTGCGCGGCATCCCGAGTACCCGCTCGGCGATGATGTTGCGCTGAATCTCCGACGTGCCTCCGGCGATCGTGCCGGCGAAACTGCGGGCGTACCGATCGAACCAGCTGCCATAGTGGGCGTCCAGGTTCAGGGGTGCGAACGGCGCGGTGATCGCCGGATGAACCAGACCCTCGGCGCCCCTGGCGTTCAAAGCATCTTCAGAGGCGCGCTGCACTGCCTCGGAGCCGAGCAGCTTGAGCACCGACTGGCCGGGTACGTCCTCTTCCCCGCGCGCGGCTTTGGCCAGGGTCGCCGAACCGAGCAGCCGCATCGCCCAGGCGTCCATCACCAGGGTGGCGTAGCGGTCCCGTTCGAGCACTCCGGTGGGTGTGAAATCGGTTGTCTGCTGGTCCAATAGGTTCGCATAGTCGATCCACAGCATCGCGCGCTCGTGCCCCAGCGCGCCGGTCGCCACCCGCCAGCCACCGTCGAGCGCACCCACCAGATTCTCGGCGGGCACCCGCGCGTCGGTGAAGAACACCTCGTTGAATTCCACGTCGTCGTGATCGCATACCGATGCGAACGGCCGTCGCACCACCCCTGGTGTATCGGTAGGGATCAGTAACACGCTGATGCCCTTGTGTTTCGGCGCATCGGGATTGGTACGCACGAAGGTGAGCAACACATCGGCGTCGTGAGCACCCGATGTCCATACTTTTTGGCCGTTCACCACGAAGTAGTCGCCTTGCGAATCGGAATGGCGCACCGCCCGCGTCTTCAGTGACGCCAGGTCAGAGCCGGCTCCGGGCTCACTCATTCCCAGTGATGCGGTGATCTCGGCGCGCAGGATCGGCACCGCCCAGCGCTGCTTCTGTTCCGGAGTCCCGAACGACAGCAACGACGCCGCGATGATCCCGACGCCCTGGGGGTTGAAACTCCGGTAGATCCGCCGCCGCGCCATCTCGTCTGCGTGTACGTACTGCTGCAGCAGGGTGGCGTTGCGGCCGCCGAACTCAGGCGGGTTGCCCGGCAACAGCCAGCCGTTGTCGAACAGCAGCCGCTGCCACCGCGCCGCCCACTCCGGCACGTGGGAGCACGAACGCGGCCGCACCACCCCTTGGGCCTGATCGGGCAGATGCTCGTCGAGAAACGCGATGAATTCGGCGCGGAATGCCTCGACATCGGCATCGAAAGTCAGCTGCACAGAATCTCCTCGCGACTTGTGCGGGCTTCTGGGTTCTCACTCTCAGGAATGTACTTCCCAAAGGCCCGTGCAAGAGAATAGTATTCTCGTCGTGAGAAAGTTACAATCTCAAAGACGTCGTCCGTAGGGGGTCGAGCGCAGCGATGGCCCGACGTTCTCCGGTACAGTCCAACCATGTTCTCTCCTCGCGGCAGTCTCCCGAGTCGCCCGTGACCAGCCCGGGCGAAGAGCCGGCGTGGAAACAGCGGGCCGTCGAGCGATCCATCAAGACCGCGAAATTGCGGGCGGCGCAGCGCGTCCAACGCTTCCTCGACGCCGCGCAGGCCATCATCATCGAGAAGGGCAGCACGGATTTCACCGTGCAGGAGGTCGTCGACCGCTCCCGCCAGTCTCTGCGCAGCTTCTACCTGCAGTTCGACGGCAAACACGAGCTGTTGCTCGCCCTGTTCGAGGACGCCCTGAGCCGGTCGGCCGACCAGATCCGGGCCGCCACCGAGAGCCACACCGATCCGCTGGAGCGCCTCAAGGTGGCGGTGGAACTGTTGTATGAGGCCTCGCGTCCAGATCCCACCGCCAAGCGGCCGCTGTTCACCGACTTCGCGCCCCGGTTGCTGGTCAGTCATCCGGTCGAGGTCAAGGTGGCCCACGCACCGCTGCTGGCATTGCTCACCGAACTGATGGAAGCCGCGTGTGAGGCCGGAAAACTGCGTGCCGGCCTCAACCCGAAGCGGATGGCCGCCATGACCATGCAGACGGTGATGTTCATCGCACAGTCCAGCGGCGGCTCTGACGACGCCACTGTGCATCCGATCAGCGCCGACGAGGTGTGGGACTTCTGCTCACGCGGATTCGCCGGCAGCTAGCTCTTTCACCACCCCGATTCACCGATTCCTTCTTGAGCGGATATCGCACGCCATCATTCGGTCGAGAACGCTATTCTCGAAATTGAAGAACCTGAAATAGCCGAAACGGATTCGGCGTTGACACCCCTCGGTGGGTGATGACAGAGTTCAGAAGCGGCATGTTCGCGCTTCCAACGGCAGGGGCGCGGTACCGGCGAGAGGGCAATTACCCGTGACAGTAAGCGCAGCCAGCGACGTCTACTTCGACCCGTACGATGTCGGGCTCAACGCCGACCCCTACCCGATGTTCCGGCGGCTGCGCGAGGAGGCGCCGCTGTACTACAACGAGCAGCACGACTTCTACGCGCTCAGCCGTTTCACCGATGTCGACAACGCGATCGTCGACTATCAGACCTTCAGTTCCGCCCGCGGCGCCATCCTCGAGCTCATCCGCGCCAACATCGACATGCCACCGGGCGTGCTCATCTTCGAGGACCCGCCGGTTCACGACATCCACCGTAAGTTGTTGTCGCGCATGTTTACTCCGCGCAAGATCAGCGACCTGGAACCCAAGATCCGCGAGTTCTGTGCGCGCAGTCTGGATCCGTTGGTCGGCACCGGAAAGTTCGACTTCGTCAACGATCTCGGCGCACAGATGCCGATGCGCGTGATCGGCATGTTGCTGGGCGTTCCAGAGGAAGACCAGGCAGCCGCACGCGATTTCGCCAACGCGCAGATGCGGACCGAAGCCGGAAAGCCGATGGAGTTCTCGGCCGAATCGATGCTCAACGGCGAGTTCTTCGGTCAGTACATCGACTGGCGCGCGCAGCACCCGTCCAACGACATCATGACCGAGCTACTCAACGCCGAGTTCGAGGACGAGACCGGAACCGTTCGGCGGATGCGGCGCGACGAACTGCTGACCTACGTCACCGTGGTCTCCGGCGCCGGCAACGAGACCACCACGCGGCTGATCGGTTGGGCGGGAAAGGTATTGGCCGACCATCCCGATCAGCGGCGGGCCTTGGTGGCGAATCCGGCGCTGATCCCCGCGGCCGTCGAGGAGTTGCTGCGCTACGAGCCGCCGGCGCCGCACGTGGCCCGGTATGTCACCCGCGACGTCGAGTACTACGGCCAGCGGGTGCCCGAAGGCAGCGTGATGATGATGCTCATCGGTGCGGCGAACCGCGACCACCGTCAATTCCCGCCGGACGGAGACGTTTTCGACATCCGTCGCGAGCCACGTCAGCACCTCACGTTCAGCGTGGGCACCCACTACTGCCTCGGCTCGGCGCTGGCGCGCCTCGAGGGCCGGATCGCGCTCGAAGAGATCTTGAAGCGATTCCCGGAATGGGATGTCGATCTGTCCGAGGCCACGCTTTCCCCGACGTCGACCGTACGGGGTTGGGAATCCATGCCGGCCGTCTTCGGCTGAGCTACTGAGGAGGAATGATGACTGGACGGGTTGAAGGCAAAGTCGCCTTCGTCACCGGGGCGGCGCGTGGTCAGGGCCGCAGCCACGCGGTGCGATTGGCCGAGGAAGGCGCCGACATCATCGCGGTCGACGTGTGCAAGCCGATCGTCAAGAACACGACGATACCCGCGTCGACACCGGAGGATCTGGCCGAGACCGCCGATCTGGTCAAGGCCCTCAATCGCCGGATCGTCACGGCCGAAGTCGATGTGCGCGACTTCGACGCCGTCAAGGCGGCGCTGGACAGCGGCGTCGAGCAGTTGGGGCGCCTGGACATCATCGTCGCCAACGCCGGTATCGGCAACGGCGGCGACACCCTGGACAAGACCAGCGAATACGACTGGCAGGAAATGATCGACGTCAACCTCTCCAGCGTCTGGAAGACGGTGAAAGCCGGTGTGCCCCATATCCGCGCGGGCGGTAAGGGCGGATCGATCATCCTGACCAGCTCGGTCGGCGGGATCAAGGCGTACCCGCACTGCGGCAGCTATGTCGCCGCCAAGCACGGCGTAGTGGGCATCATGCGATCCTTCGCGGTCGAGCTGGGCCAGTACATGATTCGCGTCAACTCGGTACATCCCACGCATGTCGCGACCCCGATGCTGCACAACGAGGGAACCTTCAAGATGTTCCGCCCTGACCTGGAGAATCCAGGCCCCGATGACATGGCCCCGATCTGCCAGATGTTCCACACACTGCCGATCCCGTGGGTCCAGGCGCAGGACGTCAGCAACGCGGTGCTGTTCTTCGCCTGCGACGAATCCCGGTACATCACCGGAGTCACCCTGCCTGTCGATGCGGGGAGCTGCCTGAAATAGGGTTCGTGCATGGACGGATTCGAGGGACGCGGAGCGGTCATCACCGGCGGCGCGAGCGGAATCGGCTTGGCCACCGCAACCGAGTTGGCCCATCGCGGGGCGCGCGTCGTGCTCGCCGACGTCGACCAGCCCGGGCTGGAGTTCGCCGTCACTCATCTGCGCGGCGGGGGCTTCGACGCGCACGGTGTGCAGTGCGACGTCCGTCATCTCGAAGAGGTGATGCACCTCGCCGACGAGTCCTTCCGGCTGCTCGGCCAGGTAGACATCCTGTTCAGCAACGCCGGCATTGTGGTCGCCGGTCCCATCGCCGAGATGACCCACGAAGATTGGCGTTGGGTGATCGACATCGATCTGTGGGGATCGATCCACGCGGTCGAGGCGTTCTTGCCCAGATTGCTCGAGCAGGGCACGGGCGGCCACATCGCCTTCACCGCGTCCTTCGCCGGGCTGGTGCCCAATGCCGGGCTCGGAGCCTACGGCGTTGCCAAGTACGGTGTGGTGAGCCTGGCCGAGACGCTGGCGCGCGAGATGAAGGGCAATGGCATCGGAGTGTCGGTGCTGTGCCCGATGGTTGTCGAGACCAAGCTGGTGTCCAATTCAGAGCGGATCCGCGGCGCGGACTACGGCCTGGCGTGGGCACCCGACGTGACCGGTTCGACGGGTCCGCTGCCCGAGCAGGACCAGACGCTCGGCGTCGGTGACCTGGCCCGCTTGACCGCCGATGCCATCCTGGCCAACCGCCTGTATGCGCTTCCGCACGAGGCTTCCCGGGCGTCCATCCGGCGCCGGTTCGAGCGCATCGACCGGACGTTCGACGAGCAGGCCGCCGAGGGCTGGCGCCACTAGCGCCGCCCAGCCCCGCGTCTGATCGCGCTAGGAGGGCGGGCCAAGGCGGTAGTCCCCGGTGCGCGGGTCGTGGTACCAGCCGCCCGCTGCGTGGGTACCGCCGTCGACGTGCAACGTCTGGCCGGTGATGTATGTCGCCATGTCTGAGGCGAGAAATATTGCTGTGCCGGCTATTTCGTCGACGTGGCCGGGCCGCCCGCACGGCACTATGGCATCCATGGCACCCATCCCGTCCGTTTCGCCCTCGCCCGCCAGTTGTGCCAGGCCTTCGGTCAGCGTGATGTCGGGCGCTATCGCGTTGACCCGGATGTGGTGGGGGGCCAGTTCGAGCGCGGCGGTCTTGGTGTAGTTGATGACACCGGCCTTTGCCGCAGCGTATGCCGCGTAGCCGGGCGCGGCCCGCACGCCCTCGATCGACGTGAGCGCGATGATGCTGCCCGGCAGTCCATCGGCCACCAGCTGTCGCGCGACCCGCTGGGTGCACAGCAATACGTGGCGCAGGTTGGCCCGATACATTGCGTCCCAGCCATTCTCGCTGGTTTCCAGCAGCGGCGAGGCGAACACACCGCCGGCGTTGTTGACCAGGATGGTCGGTGTTCCCAACTCGGCCACCGTGCGCGCGAGCGCCGCGTCGACCTGCTCACTGTCCCGGACGTCAGTCGGAATACCTAGCGCCCCAGTCGATTCCGCAGCCTGTGCGCAGGATTCGGGGTCGCGCTCCCAAATCGCCACCCGCGCACCGAAGGCCGCGAGGCCCGCTGCGATACCCCGCCCGATCCCCGCTCCCCCGCCGGTGACCACGGCGACCCGGTCGGTCAGCAGAATGTTCGACGGATCGACTGCCATGGTCCCCCCTATCACGCGTGAGCAGACGCGAAATCGCACGCGCGGAGCCCGCGCCGTGCGATTTTGCGCCTGCTCGCGCCAGGGCGGGTCACCGCGGGCTCCGGCCGATCACGCCGTCGGCCGCCAGATCGGCAATCTCCGCCTCGGTCAGGCCCAGCTCGGTCAACAGCTCATCGTTGTGCTGGCCCAGCAGCGGTGCCGGCCCTCGGTGGAACCGGCACGGTCCACCTGGCAAGCGCATGGGCACGCTACTCAGCCTAGCCGGGCCGCACACCGGGTGATCGACGACTTCGAAGAAGCCCCGCGCGGTGAGTTGCTCCAATTCCGTCTGTCGATGCGGCTGCATGACTTTGGCGACGGGCACCCCGGCCTCCCACAACCTCGCCACGATCTCATCGCGCGTGCGGGGCGCGCACCACTGCGCGAGCCTTTCATCGATGAGGTCCTCCTGCACACGCCGGCCGTCCGCCGTGGCCAGCGCCGGATCCGTTGCCCACGAGGGTGATCCGAGCGCATGGCACAGCCGGCTCCACTGCTCGTCGGAGGCCACCGCGACTGCGACCCAGCTGTCGAGGCGGCCGAACTCGTCGATGTCTGCACTCAGATACAGGTTCTGCGGCGCCGCCGCCGGTCCGCGATTGCCCGCTCGCTGCAGCAGTGCCCCGTACGCAGAGAATTCGATCACCTGTTCGGCCGCGATGTTCAGGGCCGCGTCGACCATGGCCGCCTCCACCAGCACACCCTCGCCGGTGCGGCGGCGGTGCTGCAGTGCCAGCAGCAGCGCATTGAGCGCGTGGACACCGGCGTTGGGATCACCGACCGAATACGGCTCGAAGGGTGGGCGGTCGGGGTAACCGGTGAGCCAACTCAGCCCTGCCGCCGATTCGATGACGTAGGCGAAAGCCGGGTTGTCCCGCCACGGCCCGTCCAGCCCGAAGCCGGGCATGCGCAGCAGGATCGCGTCCGGCCGCACCGCCTGCACCCCCGCGAAATCCAACCCGATCTGATCGAGAACGCGGGGAGTGAAGCTTTCCGCGATCACGTCGCAGGTTCCGATGAGCTTGAGCAACAGATCGCGTCCCTGGGGTCGGGTCAGGTCCAGTGTCAGGCCCTTCTTGTTGGTGTTCAGCGCCGCGAAGATCGGGGACTTCTCCCACCACAGCTCCTCGGTGACGGGGATGCCGGCAATGAGCCGGGTGCCGTCCGGACGCCGGGTGGATTCGACGTGGATGACCTCGGCGCCGAGCATGGCCAGCAGGTGGGTGCAGGACGGACCCGCCCAGAACGCCGTCATGTCCAGCACCCGAAGTCCTTGTAACGGAGGTTTTTCCGGAACCGCAGCAGGTACCGGCCGCGGTGTCAGCTCGGCTCTGCGGTAATGCCCGGTGTGTTCGCCGAGCCTGGGCGCGAGACCCGGTTCCCGCAGCTGCGCCGGCTGCATCCGGTACGGGTGGCCCGGCTGTACGAAGCCGTCGCGCGGGTTGGGCATGAACGATCCTCGTTCGACGAAGTGATCCAGTGCGGCGACAGTGGCGCCGTTGGCCACCGGCGCGTTGGGAATCCGGAACGCGGTGGCCAGGTCGCGAACCTCGCCCGCGGGGTGGTTGTGCACCCACTCGTAGATCTCCGCTGCGTACACGTTGGCCAGTTCGGTGATCGACAGCGGAGAATCCTCGTCGATCCACTCCGGGCGGCCGATCATGGCGCACAGGTCGAACCACTGCTGTGCGGTGCCGCAGCCGAGGTCCACCAGTCCGTCCTGCGCGGCCGCCACCCCTGGGACGGTGAGCCGACGGGCGTCCCGCCACGGCCGGCCGAGCATTTCGAAGTACGTCACGGGATAGTAAGTCAGACCGAGGATCTGGGTTTCCAGCATCGAAAGATCGATGAGCTGACCCTTATCGCGACCGCCATGCAGCAAGGCCAGGATCGCGGCGCTGGCGTAGGCGCCGGCGAGATACTCCCCGACCTGACCGCCGACGAATACCGGGGCGCGGTCTGCCACGCCGCGGCCAAGACCGATGATTCCACCCGACCAGGCCTGCAGCGTGAATTCGGTTGCGGGACGGTTCCGCCAGGGGCCGGCCAAACCGAACGGGGTGATCGAAGCGACGACGAGGTGCGGATACCGCTCCCGCATCGAATCTGGCGTAAAGGTCTCGGCCACAGTTGATTCGGACGACCATACCACCACGTCGGCCGCCGCCAGCAAGCGTCCGACCAGCTCGATGTCGTCTTCGGCCGCCGTATCGGCGACCACACTGTGCTTGGAGCCGGCCAGGAAGCTGAACAATGCGCCGTCGGTGTCGGCACACGAGCCCGACGCCGACCACGACCGAAGCCAGTCACCTTGCGGTGACTCGACTTTGACGACGTCGGCACCGCCGTCGGCGAGCAGCTTGGTGCAGTAGGCACCCGCGATCCCGGAGGAAAGGTCGACCACGGTGTAATCGGTGAGTGGTGCCGGCGCCACTAGCGCTTGGCCTTCCGGTCCTTGCGGCGCGCCTTCTTGCTCAACCGCCAGTCCGGCGGGAAATGGTCGTCGTTGGCTTTGACGGCATCGCCGAGCCCCCGCTCGATTGCGTCGTCGAGCCGGAAGTCGCCGCCATCGGCGCGCGCGCTACCCCCGGCGGATTCGAAGAAGCCGCTGAGCAGACTGCCCAGGTACTCGCCCTGGAACTGCTTCATGATCTCGAAGAACGTCTTCTGCATGAACACGGTGTCGGTGGGGGGGTTACGGGCGCACGCCAACGCGTGCTTCTGGACTTCGGCTTCGAGTCGTGCACGGGGCACCACACTGTTGAGAAAATTGCAGTCATACATTTCCGCGGCCGTGAACGCCCGCCCGGTGAACACCATCTCCTGAAACTTGCGAATGCCCATGGTCTGGGCCCACCACCACATAAGCGGTCCCCAGCCGTAGTACCGGAAAGACGGATGCCCGAAAAGCGAGTCGTCGGAGGCGATTACCAGGTCGGCATCGGCGGCCTGATAGAAGTGCCAGCCGTAGCAGTAGCCTTTGGCTTCCAGGATGGAGATCTTCTTGAAGTCCTGCAGCCCGCGGATTCCCGAGTTCGGATTGGCATACCACTGACCGATCGAGGCACCGTGCCGGAAGGATCCCTTGGGTGGATAGCTCACTTCGTCTGCCGTGAGCCGGAATTCGGCGAGCAGCGGTCCGGATTCTGCGGCGTCCCTGGCCCGCATGAACTCTTCGAGGTCCGCCCCGGAGCCCAGATCGTCGCCGACTCCGCGGATCACGACGACCTTCACGTCGTCGTCGATGCTCGCCCGGTGCAGCAGGTCGGCGTAGCGCTGCCGCGCGGCGATCGTGGGTCCGTTCAGGTACTCGGGCCGGTCGAAGGTGATGGTGGCGATACGGGTATTCGCGTCCTTGTCGTACCGGATGATCTTGTCTGCCCGGGGCTCGCGCCGCGCGCCCATCGCCTACGCCTGCCAGGCAGGGCTGACCGTCAGCACCTCGGCGCCGCCCGCGTTGATCAACAACGCTTCTCGGCCGAACACCGCCCCGACGCCCTGCTCCCAGACGTAGCCGGTGACGGCGAGCACCATGCCGGTTTCGAGTCGCTCCTCCTCGGCGGTCCGCGGCAGGCGAGCCGAGATGACCGGCGGGTCGAAACCCATTCCCAGTCCCCGCGCCACCGGCATGGGCGGCGCCGGTTCACCCGCGGCGGCGTAGGCAGCCAGCAGCTCGCCCGCTCCCGCTCCCGGTTGACACACCGCGACCAGCATGTCCCACAGTCGGTGCCAGCGGTCGAACAGCGCCGCCGCACCGGGGACATCTCCCACCGGCCAGGTGCGGCCTACCTCTGCGATGTACCCTCCGGCCAGTACGCCGGCCGACAGCGCCACCAGATGGCCGGCCTGCACACGGCCGTCCCCTTCGGCGCGCCGCCAGGGATGTTCACGCGAAGTCGCCCATGCCACATCCTGATTGGACGGCGTGCTGACTCCGCCGGCGGCCACCGCCTCCAACAGCACCCCGGTCAGTTCCCGTTCGCTTACCCCGGGCCGCAATTCGGCCACCGCCGCGGCCAGACCGGACTCGGCGACCGCGAGGGATTCGCGCAATGCGCCGATCTCCTCGTCGGTCTTGATCCGCCGGGCGGCGCGCATGGCGAGTTCACCGTCGACCAGTTCGGCGTCGGGAAAGGCGGTGGGCAGCAGTTGCGCGAAAACCGGTGACAACGCATCGGTTCCGACTCGTCGGGCGGTGGACGCACCTTCGATCCGGCTCAGCGCGGCAATGGTGTTCACCGGGTTCCAGGAGATGCCGTACAAGTTCTGCCGGGGGATGTCCTCTGGGATGCCCTCGTCCCAGGTACTGAGCAGATGAACGGCACCCGTTGCCCGCACCAGCACACAGGACGGGCCGAACGGACGGGTGCCGGCCACCCAGAGTTGCGGTGCGCCGGTCACATAGCGAACGTTGGCCTGCCGGCCCAGCACCAGCACGTCCAGGTCGTGGGCGGCCATCTGGACCAGGGCACGCTCCCGGCGCCCGAGGCGCAGCGCCCGCGCGTCGGGCAGGACTTCAGTCGACATAGGGGTCATAGGGGTAGTCGGTCAAGCGAATCGAGCCCTCCTCGGTGATCACCAGCACCTCTTCGCTGCGATAGCCGCCGGTGCCGTCCTCCCACACCACCGGCTCCAGCACCAGCACCATGCCCGGTTGCAGGACGAAACCCTCATCGAATTGCTCGCCGAGATCCGTTCCGATCATAGGCATTTCGGCCGCATTGACGCCGATGCCGTGGCCCAGGTAGAAGTGCGGCAGCCACGGCCGGGTGCCGCCGTTGGCCGCCGTGGCCGCGCGACCCAGATCCGCGGCGGTGGCTCCGGCGCGGGCCACGCCCACCACCGCGTCCATGATCGACCGCCACCTGTGGAACTGTGCCTGCTGGCGCGGCGACGGGTCCTGCCCGACAATCCAGGTGCGGCCGAAGTCGGAGCAGTAGCCCGCATAGGTGATGCTGACGTCGGTCCACAGCACGTCGCCCTTGACCAACTCGCGTTCGGTGCTCAACAGCGGCAGGGCCAGGTCACCGTGTGTGGTCCAGACGCCCTCGGCCTTGCTGTGCGGCATCACCTGCCAGATCGGTTCCAGCATGCTGGTCATCGCCCCGAGTTCGAAGGCCCGGCGGACGAAGCGTGCCGACAGGTCGATCTGGCGTATGCCGGGAGCAAGCGCCCGGTGGACTTCGACCATCGCCTCGTCGGTGATGCGGACCGCGGTGCGGATACAGGCCAGTTCATCGGAAGTCTTGATGACCTTGGCCGCACTGACCACCGCGGCCGCATCGACGGGAAAACCGCCGGGGAACAACGCGTTGCGGGCGCGCGACATGGCACCGGTCAGTTCGTCGGCCGCGACCGTGGCCCGGACCGGGATCAGATCTGCCAACACCCGCGCGAAATCGGCTACTCCCTCGTCGAATTCGAGGTATACCGGGGCGTGCAGGTGGTCGGGCGGCAGCTCGGACTCGTGGGCGGCGCCCTCGCGGAACGGCAGGAACAGATGTGGCCATTCGTCGTCGGCGAGCACCACGGCCACCGGCCGCTCGACATAGGACAGGCCTGCGTCGCCCAGCGGCCAGCTCGTCCCGGTGGCGTAGACCACCGCGTTGTTGCCGAGCAGCACCAGGGCGTCGACGCCGCGCTCGACCATCGCCGCGCGCAGCCGCGCCCCGGTTTCGCGGCGCATCCTGGTCAGATCAGGAGTCTCCGGGATCGTCAGACCACCGTCTTGCTGCGCGAAAGTGGTCCCCAAAGTGGTCACAGCCCGAGGAATTTGCTGATGTTGCCGCTGACGATCCGGGTTGCATCGTCCGGGCCGACGGCCTCGACGACGGCCGCCAGTGATTTCTCGGAATATCCGTACGTGCTCTCATTGTGCGGGTAGTCCGAGGACCACATCACCTTGTCGACCCCGATCCGGTCGATCAGTTCCAGGCCGAGCGGGTCGACCATGAATGAGGCGCTCATGTGGGTGTCCCAGTAGTAGCGGACGTCGTGCTCCAGCGGCCGGTTGAACATGTGCTGATACGACGCCACCAGGTGCTCGGCGTCCTGCAGCGCCCAGGGCACCCAGGCGATCCCGCCCTCGAACCAGCCGATCCGTAACCTCGGGTGCTGATCGAGGATTCCACCGAAGATGTACTTGGAGAACGTCTCCCGGAATCCGTCGATGTTGATCATCATGCCGACCACAACGCTGTTGAACTCGCACGGGCTCTTGGGCGGGGTCTCGCCGATGTGGTGTGTGACGGGAATTCCGGCAGCCTCGATCTCGTCCCACACCGCACTCATGGATGTGCAGGAGTAGTCGATCGGATTGCCGTCGTCGTCCTTACCCGGATTCAGCGGCATCAGAAATGTCCTCAGCCCCAGTGACTTCAGTTCGGCGAGGGTCCTGCGGGTGCCATCCGGGTCCCACCAGTTGATCAGACCGGCGCCGTAGAAGTGGCCGTCGGAACGCTCCTGCAACTCGGCGATGTACTCGTTGTAGATACGGAAGGTGAGTTCGCGCAGTTTCTTGTCCGGGTAGTGGAAAAGAGCCAGCACCGCGTTGGGGAAGGCGAGTTCTTTGTCGACGCCGTCCTCGCGCAACTCCTGGATTCTGGCCTCGATGTTGGTGCTGGCCGCTCCGGGTAGGTCGTCGTATTGCATCAGGACCGCGCTGAAGTCACCCGGCAGGAACGACTGGCCCTTGCGGCCCACCTGATACGCGCCTTCCTCGTACCAGATCCGCGGCGCCTTGTCCTTCAGGTCCTCGGGGAATCGTTCGTAGAAGATGTCCGCGGCGAGCGAGATGTGATTGTCGGCCGAGAACACCTCGGTGCCGGGCGGCAGCCCCACGTTGCTGCCGAGCGCGTGGCCCTTGCGATCCTTGGGCGCGCCAAAGCCTTTCGGCGGGTACAGCGTGCTTGATGTAGTCATCGTTGGCCTTTCGTTACCAGGTGACCGGCAGTTCGTAGACGCCGTAGGCGAGGCGGTCGTGCTTGAACGGGACGTCGTCGAGTCCAACCGCCAGTTGCAGGGCGGGAATCCGCCGGAACAGCGTGCGGAAGACGATTTGCATCTCGGCGCGGGCCAGCTGCTGACCGACGCACTGATGCCGTCCGTAGCCGAAGGCGACGTTGCGGTCGGCCCCCGAGCGGTGCAGGTAGAGCCGGTCTGGATCGGTGAAGGCGTGTGCGTCCCAGTTCGCCGGAGCCAGGTCGATGATGATGCCCTCCCCGGCGCGGATCACCTCCCCGGCGATCGCAATGTCCTCCACGGCGACCCGGCGCTGACCGTTCTGGATGATGCTCAGGTAGCGCAGTAGTTCCTCGACCGCGTTAGCCACGATCATGGGATCATCGGCATCGCGGATGGCCGGCAATTGGTCGGAATTTTCCAGCAGCGCAAGCACTCCGAGGCCGATCATGTTGGCGGTGGTCTCGTGTCCGGCGATCAGCAGGCCGGTCGCCAGCTGAGCGGCCTCTTTGACACTGAGCTCGCCGGCCTTGACGCGCTCGGCCAGATCGGACACCGCGTCCTCGGCCGGGTTCTCCATCTTGGCTTCGACCAGCTGGGCCAGGTACTTGTGCAGGCTCATCGCGCCTTTGACGGTGTCCTCACCCGTTGCATAGCGGGCCAGCCCGACATTGGCGTGGTGCTGGAACATTTCAGCGTCCTCGTAGGGGACCCCGAGCAGTTGACTGATCACCAAAGACGGCACCGGCAACGCGATGGCGGTGACGAGATCGGCCGGCTTCGGGCCGGCCAGCATGGCGTCGATGTGCTCGTCGGTGATCTGCTGAATGGCCGGTCGCAGCCCTTCCACCCGCCGAAAGGTGAACGGCTTGGACAACATCCGCCGAAAACGGGTGTGCTCCTCGCCGTCTGCCGTGAACACCGACCGGGGGCGCTTGTGCACGGTCGCCAACATCCCGGCATTCCAGTGCGGAAAGCCGGGCATCCGGTCGTCGACGCTGACCTTCGAATCCGAAAACAATTCGCGGCACTGCTCATAACCCGTGATCAGCCATGGGGTGCTGCCGTCCCAGATCCGCACCCTGGACAGCGGCCTGGCTTCGGCCAGCGCCATCACACCCGGTGGCGGGGCGAATGGGCAGCCGGCCGCCCGGGGCATCGGATACTCCGGGACGTCGGTATCCGTTTCCGTGGTGGTACTCGCCATCGTCTCTGACACGCCTCACTCCTCAATATGGATGGCCAGAGCCGGGCAGAATGCGGCGGCCTTGCGGGTGGCCTCGGCCTGATCGGCAGGTGGATTCGGGTTGAGCAACACGACGACCCCATCCTCGTCGCGTTGGTCGAAGACGTGCGGCGCGTTCATCACACAGTTGCCCGACGACGCGCAAAGATCCTGGTCGACAGTGACTTTCATGAAAGGAGCTCTTCGGTAGGAGTGACGGGCGCCAGCCACAGCCCGACGATCGCGTCGATAAGACCGGTAGCGGCGGCGCGCCAGGACTGTCGCGGCATCGAGGTTCCCTCGGCCAGGGCACGCTCCAGATCCGCGCAGGTATGCATCAACAGGTTGCGCGCCATGATGTTTCGCTCAAACCGGACGGCCACCGGCAGCTCCGGGAGACAGCTGTTGATCCCGTCGATGACCTGTACCAGCGACGGCGAGCTGAGCGCGTCCTTCACTACGATGTTGTGGTACGCCGGATCGGTCATGGCCTGGGCGGCGAACCGCGCGTACCAGGTGGGGTTGCCGAGCACCTCCAGGTGCTCGGTGAGCGGACAGACCAGGCAGGCCACCCAGTCACGCATCCCGGCGGATTCGGGCAGGGCGGCCACCATCTGCTCGCGCAGTTCCTCGACGGGTCCGCGATGTTTCTGCTCGATCGCACGCACGAGGTCGGCCTTGGTGCCGAAGTGATAGCCGACCGCGGCATTGTTACCCTGCCCGGCGGCCTCGCTGACCTGCCGGTTCGACACCGCAAAGACGCCGTGCTCCGCGAACAGTCGCTCGGCCGCAATCAGGATCGCTTCTTGGGTTGAGCTGGCCCGGTCGCCGCGAACAGCCCGCCCGACTGTGGTCATACCCGCCAGTCAACGCGCATCCTCGAATTAAGTCAAGCGATTGATTTAATCCCTGCTCCCAGATCGCCGCCGATACGCCGACCATGCACCCGTGCACCAAAGCGCCCAGAGCACGAGCAGCGGCTGGAACAGCAGCCGGATTCCGCGCGCAAGGTCGGAGTTGAGCCCGAAAGCATCCGCGTGCGAAGTGAATTGGGCGATGTTGCCGGGAAACACCAGGACGAGGAAGAGCGCCACGATCCATCCGACCACTGCCCGCCACCTGGTCAGCGCCAGCAGACCGGCGCCGAGCCCGATTTCCACCAATCCAGAAGCGATGACCACGAAGTCGGCATTCACCGGCAGCCACGCCGGCACCTGGGCGTAGAAGTCGGTGCGGGCGAAGCTCAGGTGGGCGACCCCGGCAAATACGAGGAAGGCTCCGAGAACCAGGCGGGCGACGGTCCGGATTCGCACCGACGGCCGCCTATCGTCCGGCTTGGAAACGTGCCGTCATCGGCCCAAGGATGCGCTGGTAACCCGCCGGTGCCAGACGCACCAACAGTTCGTAGGCTTTGGCGTCCGGCCCCACCACCACTCGCGCCTTCTTCTTGCGCACCGCCTTCAAGATGATCCGCGCCGCCCGTCGCGCGCTGGTGATCGCCACCTTGTCGAAAAACCTGATGCCGGCTTCCTTGTCGAGTCCCTCGGCGTGGCCGGCGTTGGCCGCGATCGCCGTCTTGACGAAGCCGGGGTGGACGACGGTCACTGCGACCGGGTGGCCGGCGATCGCCATCTCCTGGCGCAGCGCCTCGGTGAATCCGCGCACCGCGAATTTGGCGGAGTTGTAGGCGGCCTGTCCCGGGACGCCGAACAGGCCGAACATGCTGGACATGTTCACCACATGGCCGTCGCCGGAGGCGATCAGGTGCGGCAGAAACGCCTTGGTCCCGTTGACCACGCCCCAGTAGTCGACGTCCATCACCTTCTCGATGTCCTTGAACTGGCTGACCTCGACGTCCCCGAGGAAGGCGATGCCCGCGATGTTGTAGATCTGGTGGACGGTTCCGAAGTAGTCCTTGACGTTGTCGGCGTAGACCAGGAAAGCCTCCCGTTCGGTGACGTCGAGCCGGTCTGCCCGTACCGGTGCGCCGATCCGCCGGATGAGTTGCTCGGTTTGCGCAAGCCCTTCGATATCCACATCGCTGATCGCCAGCCGCGCCCCGGATGACGCCAGTTCCACCGCGAGCGCCCTCCCGATGCCCGAACCGGCTCCGGTGACCGCTGCGACCTTGCCGGCGAACCCCGCTATGGCCTGATCCTTTCGCGCCGAGATCGCACCCATGGTCGTCATTGTCCGCCCAACCACAACCGCGACCGCAATCTGGCCGCGAATGTGCGCGCAAGCGGGCTACCCTTCGCGTCTTCCCGACCGAATCGCCTTGCCCGCCACGGTCCCCCCGTCGACCGGCAGTACCGTACCCGTGACGTAGCGCGAGCGGTCGGTAGCGAAATACAAGGCCGCTTCGGCGATGTCATCGGGCGTGCCTTCGCGCTTCAGCGGCCGGTCCTCCCGCATCATCTGCCGGATCGCCGCCTCGTATCGCTCCAGCTTTTCCTTATCCATGTCCTGCGCCGAGGTGGACAGCAACGGGGTGGGTATATTGCCCGGCGCGATCGCGTTCACCCGAATCCCGTGGGATGCCAATTCGATTGCCGCGGACTTGGTGAACTGGATGACCGCGGCTTTGGAAGCGCGATACGTCATCACCCCGCCGCCGGCCTGGATCCCGCCGATCGAGGTGATGTTGATGACGGATCCCCCGCCGTGGGCGGCCATGTGCCGTGCGGCGTCCCGCGTACCGGCCATCACACCCAGGACGTTGACGGCCATGACGCGGTGGAAATCGGCGAGATCGTCCTCAAGAAATCTACGGTGCATGGTTCCGGAGACGCCGGCGTTGTTCACCATGATGTGCAGCCCGCCGAACTCCTCGACGGCCGTGCTGACCGCCATCCCGAGTTGTTCGGGATCGGAGACATCGGTGCGACGGAATACCGCGGCCGTCCCCAGTCCGCTCGCCAGCTCCGCACCGAGGTCCCGTTGGACATCGGCTATGACGACTCGGGCCCCCTCCGCGGCAAAGCGCTCCACTATGCCGCGACCGATTCCCGACGCACCGCCCGTGACGAGCGCGACCTTGTCCGCCAGTTCGTTGGCCACTCGTCGAGTTAAACGGGGCAACGTTGTTAAGTCAAGCAGTTGATTTAAACATCGCTCCCACGTAGTGAGTAATCTCAACGTCCAGGTGAGCAACGCTGATCAAGCACCACGTCTACGGGGGCGGCGCACGGAATGCACGGCCCTGGAGCGTCTGACGTCCCTCGCGCGGTCGGGCGAGAGTCAGGTGCTCGTCCTGCGCGGTGAGGCAGGTATCGGCAAGACGGCGCTGCTGGAGTTCGTGGCCGGGTGCGCCTCGGGGTTCCGGACGGCTCGCGTGTCGGGAGTCGAATCCGAGATGGAACTCGCGTTCGCCGCCCTGCATCAACTCTGCATGCCGCTACTGGACTGCCTTGACGAACTCCCCGCGCCGCAACGCCACGCACTCGAGATCGCGCTGGGCCGTAACGCGGGACCCGCTCCTGACCGCTTCCTGGTGGGTCTCGCGGTGCTGAACCTGGTCGGCAGCGCCACCACGCGCCGGCCGTTGCTCTTCCTGGTCGACGACGCGCAATGGATCGATCGTGTTTCGGCCCAGACGCTGGCTTTCGCGGCTCGCCGCCTGGTCGCCGAGCCGGCATGCATCGTGTTCGCGATCCGGGACGGCCTGGGCAGCGACGAGCTGGCCGGACTGCCCGAACTGATCGTGCAGGGACTCGATGCCGGCGACGCGCGCACATTGCTGGATTCGGTAATCGTGGGCCGGCTGGACAATCAGGTGCGCGATCGCATCGTCGCCGAAACCCGTGGCAATCCGCTGGCCTTGTTGGAACTGCCCAGGGGATTGACGACCGAGGAGTTGGCGGGCGGCTTCGGCCTGCCCGACGCGCGACCGCTGGCCGGGCAGATCGAGCAGACCTTCCTGAGACGGATCGAGCGATTGCCCGACCACACCCAGCAACTGCTGTTGACCGCTGCCGCCGAGCCGGTCGGTGACGCGGCGTTGTTGCGGCGTGCCGCCGAGCTGCAGGGCCTGCCCCCGGATGCGACGGCCGGAGCCCAGGAAGCGGGGCTGATCAACGTCGGGACACGGGTGCGGTTCCGTCACCCGTTGGTGCGTTCGGCCGCGTACCGCGCTGCGGGTGTGCCCGAACGCCGACGGGCGCATCGGGCGCTGGCCGAGGCGACCGACGGTGCGGCCGATCCCGACCGCTGTGCCTGGCACCTGGCCATCGCGGCAACCGGCGCCGACGAGTCCGTCGCCGTTCAGCTGGAACGGTCCGCCGAGCGCGCGCAGGCCAGAGGCGGAGTGGCGGCCGCCGCGGCGTTCCTGGAGCGGGCCACCCAACTCACCGCCGACCCGGTCCGTCGCGCTAGTCGGGCGCTGGCCGCCGCCCAGGCCAAGCGGGACGCCGCGGCGTTCGAGTCGGCCGAGGAGCTGCTGGCCGTCGCGGAGTCCGGCGCCGCCGCCGGACTGGACGACCTGCAGCGCGCCCGGCTCACCCGGCTGCGGGCCCAGATCGCCTTCGCCCGGAGTCGCAACGGCGACGTCGACGCGCCGACGGTGTCGGATTCCGCCGTCGGGTTGCTGGATGCCGCACGCCAACTCGCCACCGTCGACACCGGACAGTCCCGGGAGACCTATCTGGAAGCGGTGGGAGCCGCACTCTTCGGCGGACGGCTGTGCCCGTACGGCGGCATCCGGATGACGGCGGCAGCCGCGCGCGCCGCGCCACCCGGACCGCAGCCCGTACGGGCCGTCGACCTGCTGCTCGACGGTATTGCCGTCCGTGCCACCGATGGTCATGCCGCGAGCCTCGGGAAGCTGCGCGACGCGCTGACCCTGATCCGTTCGGAAGCCGAGGGTGGCGGCGCCGATGTCATGCGGTGGTTCTGGCAGGCCTTCCCGATCGTGCAGGAGTCGGCGGCCCACGAACTCTGGGACGACGAACTCTGGCACCAGCTGGCCACCCATGCGGTGCGCCTGGCCCGCGACGCGGGCGCACTGGCCGTCTTGCCGCTGGCACTGGTCTACCGCGCCGGCGTACACGTCCAGGCGGGTGAGTTCGCCGCGGCCGCCGCACTGATCGAGGAGGCCGACGCCATCACCACCGCCACCGGATACGCGCCGGTGAAGTACCACTCGGTATTGCTGGCCGCCCTGCGCGGCAGCGAGCCGGACGCGCTGCGCCTGATCGAGTCGGCGCATCATGACGGCGTCGCCCGGGGCGAAGGCCGGGTGGTGGGCCTGACGAATTTCGCCCTCGCCGTGCTCTACAACGGCTTGGGCCGCTACGACGAGGCGTTCACTGCCGCGCGGCAAGCATGCGAGGACGAGGACTTGGGCCTGTTCGGCTGGACCCTGGTCGAGGTGATCGAAGCCGGAGTCCGATGCGGTGACCCCGACGCGGCGCGCGACGCGCTCGGCGAACTCGAGGAACGCGCACGCAATAGCGGAACCGATTGGGCGGCGGGCGTTTTGGCTCGATCGCAGGCTTTGTTGGCCGACCACCGCCGGGCCGAGGCCCATTACCGGACAGCCATCGAGAAGCTCGGCAACACCAGGATCGCGGTGCAACTGGCCCGCGCGCACCTGGTCTACGGCGAATGGCTGCGCCGCTGCAACCGCCGCGTCGACGCCCGCGCCGAGCTGCACACGGCTCATGACATGTTCACCCGGATGGGCGCCGAGGCCTTCGCCGAGCGTGCCCGCCGCGAGCTGCTGGTGACCGGGCAGAAGGTGACCAGGCGCTCGACCACACGGCCGGCGAGCTGACCGCCCAGGAGGCGCAGATCGCCAAGCTGGCCGGTGACGGACTGACCAACCCCGAGATCGCCGCGCAACTGTTCATCAGTACCCACACCGTGGAATGGCACCTGCGCAAGGTCTTCGTCAAGCTCGGCATCAAGTCGCGCCGCCAACTCCGCACCGCCGCCACGGACGGACCACGCGACTGACTACGGACTTTCAAGGGCTCGATCGGCCCGGCTGCCGGGTCATGCTCGGTACGCCAGACATCGGGAAGCTTGAAAGGCGGGGCAATGAAGGTTTTGGTCATCGGCGGCACCGGGCTCATCGGATCACAGGTGGTCGCCAACCTCACTGAGCTGGGACACGAAGCCATCCCGGCCTCGCCCAGCTCCGGCGTCAACAGCGTCACCGGCGAGGGCGTCGCGGACGCCGTGACCGGCGTCGACGTCGTGGTCGATGTGTCGAACTCACCGTCGTTCGCCGACGACGACGTGCTCAACTTCTTCACCAGTTCAACGAGAAACCTGTTGGAGGCCGAGCGCGCCGCCGGTGTCCGCAACCATGTCGCGCTGTCGATCGTCGGAACCGACCGGGTACCGCAAAGCGGCTATCTGCGCGCCAAGGCCGCCCAGGAGAAGCTGATCACCGAGTCCGGCGCCCCGCACTCCATCGTCCGGGCCACCCAGTTCTTCGAATTCGTCAAGGGCATCGCCGATTCGGCGTCCGACGGTGACACCGTCCGCCTCTCGCACGACGCGGCCATCCAGCCGGTCGCCGCCGAAGACGTTGCGGCAGGCGTGATCCAAGCCGCGGTCAACGAACCGACCAACGGAATCACCAATATCGCCGGCCCGGTGAAGTACGGCATGGACGACTTTGTGCGCATCGGTCTGGCCGCACACGGCGACCCTCGCGAGGTGGTCACCGATCCGACTGCCCGGTACTTCGGCGCCGTCCTCGACGGTCTCAGCATCGTTCCGGTCGACGGTGAAGAGGTGACGATCTACCAAACCCGCTTCGAGGACTGGGCCGCCGCTCACCTGCCCAGCGCCGCGCACTGAGGGATCAATCCCGATGGAGCTGATCAACCACACTGCGGTCGTCACCGGAGGAACGGCCGGAATCGGGCTGGAATCGGCGCGGTTGCTGGCCAGCGAAGGGGCCGGCGTCGTCATCTCGGGCCGGGACCGCGCCCGGGGCGAACGGGCGGTCGAGTTGATCGGCGCCCACGCACGGTTCATTCAGGTCGACATGGGCGATGCCGAGTCGGTGCGTGCGCTGGTGCAGCAGTGCGGTGCGGTCGACATCGTCGTCAACAACGCCGCCGGCTTCCGGTCGGCGCTGACCGTTGATCAGGATCCGGAGAGCTTCGAGGCGATGTTCGACACGAATGTCCGCGGCGCCTACTTCCTGGTCGCCGGCCTGGTGCCGGGGATGTTGCGACGTGGTCGCGGCAGCATCGTCAACATCACCACGATGGCCGCCTTCAAGGGCATCCCGGGCGGGTCAGGTTACAGCGCATCCAAGGCCGCCCTGGAGTCTTTGACCCGCACCTGGGCCGCGGAGTTCGGCGCGAGTGGGGTGCGGGTGAACAGTGTGGCACCCGGCCCCACCCGCACGGCCGGAGTCGCCGCCGAATGGGAGGACGTCAACGACGAACTCGGCAAAGCGCTGCCGCTGGGACGCACCGCCCACGCGGCCGAGATCGCCGAGGCGGTGCTGTTCCTCAGCTCGCCTCGGGCCAGCTTCATCACCGGGTCCACGCTGCATGTCGACGGGGGCGGCGCGGCGGTCTAGGCGGATTGTGCGGCACTATCGGCGACGTCGCGGTCGGGCGACGCCGGTCGGGAGATGAACAGTCCGGACAACCCCGCCGCCGCGACCAGACCGACGAGAATCATTCCACCCCAGACTATTTCGTCGGCGTTCAGCCGCTGCGCTACGCCCGTCAACAACCCGACCAAAACGTTGCCGGCAAGGATTCCGACTCCGATGATCGTGCTGTAGAACCCGTAATGCGTGGCGACCAGCCTGTTTTCGGACAGCGCGACCACGGTACGCATCTCGAAGGGGAACAGTGCCGCCGATGCGATGGCGAGCAGGCCGGCGGTCAGCAACAATGCCGCTACCGCGGCTGCCGTTCCGAAACGCCGGTCTGGAACCAGCACCAGCGGGAGGAAGGAAGCCGCCGCGATGGTGGCACCGACAACCAGACTGCGCCCGGTTGACCAGCGCGCCGCGAACCATCGGGTGATGCGAAGCTGACCGGCGATGGCCACCAATCCCGACACCGCGAACATCGCTGCAACGAGCGCAGACTGGTGACCGGGCACCAGCAGGGCAGCCTGCATGGGCAACGCCAGATAGATCTGGAACGACAAAACGTAGGCGCCCGTCATGGCCGCGGCGAACCCGAGGAACCGGCGGTTACCCAGCACCGTCCGCCAGTCGTGCAGGATCGGCGTCGGTGCGGCGTCGGCCGCATGCCGGGGCAGAGCCGACAGCTGGGCCACGGTGAGAACGGCGAACACCACCGCCGCGCCCAGGACGGTCGCTTTGAAGTCGTACGCCAGCAAGGCAAGTCCGAGCATCGGCCCGAGCAGGATGCCCGCCTGGTACCAGACGTTGAACATCGCGAAGGCTTCAATCTCGCGGTCACCGGCATCGGCCGCCAGGTAGGCGCGCACCGCGGGATTGAACAGCGCTCCTGCGAAACCCGTTGCGGCCGAGGCGATCAGCAGGGACGGCAGCGTCTGTGCCACCGTCAGCAGGCCGAAACCGCCGGTGCGCAGCAGACAACCCGCCACGATGAGCGGCTTGTAGCCGAACCGGTCGGCCAGCGTGCCGCCCAGGAAGAACATGCCCTGCTGGGAGAAGTTGCGCACGCCGAGCACCAGACCCACCGCCCAACCCGCCATCCCGAGCGGACCGGCCAGATAGTCCGCCAGGTAGGGCATCAGCATGTAAAAGCCGATGTTGATGCCGAACTGGTTGATCATCAGCACCCGGCTGGGGCGGTTGAAGCCGCGGAACTCGGCAAGGAACCGCATCAGGCCACCGCCTGGTTCGGGTTGACGACCGTCGTGGTACGCGTCCAGCGGGTGACCACCGTGTCCATGGGTGATGCGATCTCGTCGGGATCGGTTGCGGTCCGGCCACCGAGTAGGTCGTGTTCGTTGCAGTACCGGTCGTTGTAGATGGTGTCGAAGTACCGTTGCGGGCCATCGGGAAAGATCGCGGCGATGGCGGTACCGGCGGGCAGAGTGCGCGCGGCCCATCCCGCCACCAGCGCGACCGCACCCACACTCCATCCGCCGCTCGCGTAGTGAGTGACAGCCAGATCGCGTGCCGCCCGGACGGCCTCACCAGGGGCGACCCAGTGCACTTCGTCGAAGGCGTCGTAGTCGACGTTGGCGGGATAGATGCTCGATCCCAGACCACGCATCAGCCGGCCGGCCGCGGGCTGGCCGAAGATGGTGGAGCCGATGGTGTCGACGCCGATCAGCCGCAAGTCCGGATTGAATTCCCGCAATACTCTGGCCACGCCGGCCGAGTGGCCGCCGGTGCCCACCGAGCACACCAGGACATCGATGCACCCGAGCTGGACCGCCATCTCCAGCGCCAGCGAGCGGTAGGCGTCGACATTGTCGGGGTTGCTGTACTGGTCGGGGTTCCAGGCGTACGGGTCGGCCGCCAACAGCTGCTGGACGCGGTCCTTGCGGGCCTCCTGCCAACCACCGACCGGGTGCGGCTCGGCGACCATATCGACGCGGGCGCCCGACGCGCTCAGCATGCGGGCGACGATCGGCTCCAGACCGGGGTCGGTGACCAGGGTGACCGGGTGCCGGTACACATTTCCCGCCAGGGCCAAGCCCAATCCCAACGTGCCACTGGTCGATTCGACGATTGCCGCACCGGGGGCGAGATCGCCGCGGGCGCGGGCCCGCTCGACCATGTACATGGCAGGGCGATCCTTCATTCCGCCGGGGTTGAATCCCTCGAGCTTGGCCCAGAATCCGCGTCCGGCGGCGCCGACCGGGCTTTCGGTGCCGGACACCCACAGCACGGGCGTGTTGCCGACCATGGTTCCTGGGTGCCGATTCGGGCCCGGGGCCAGTCGGTATCCGTCTGGCAGGACGCGGTGCCGGTCCCGGCGCGGGCGCAGGGATGCCTGATGTGAGCGGTTGGGTACGTGCAGACTGTGGTTCATTTTCCGTCGCTTCTGCTCGGGCCGGCAAAAATGCGCGGCGCGGTCGGGGTCAGCAGTCACCGGTCGTGGTGAGGGCCATCACGACCTGACGCTGACCCGTCAGCGACGAGCCAGGCAGTAGCGAGTCAACAGATCCCGGCCGGAGCCTGGCAGGTGCAGCACCCCGGGAGGGCCGCGGCCGGCGGGCACCATGAACTGCTGTTGCACCGAGGCGACTGCCACGGCCCCGGCCACTATGTGTGACGCGAAAGTCATTGCGTCCGAATGGGGAAGAGCAATCGCGGCCAGGTGCAGCGGGCAGGGCTGTCCCGCATCGTCCGTAGCGTGCGCATGCGTGCTGTCGACCGCGAACTCCCCGCCCACCGCCGCGGCCAGGGGGTGACCGTGGTGGGCGGCGTGGTGTTGTGGTTGCGCCATCCAGCACTGCGCCACCGCCGCGACGACCGACCAGACAACCGCGCCCATCGCGAATCGCGTCCACATCGCGCGCCGGCCGGTCATGCGGCCCACTGTATACCCCCCATGGGTATCATGCCAAGTGGGGTCGCGCTCGCAATCGGGTTGCGCTATGACATCGACCTGAGCAGGGTGGTAGGCGCCTTCTCTCGATAACCAGCACGACGCAGACGAGGAGCAGTCAATGCCGGCACTGCCGACACCCGGTCATCCGTTCGACGCACGTCTGAGCAGGCGTGGCTTCATCGCCGCCGGCATCGCCGGCGGGTTCGCCCTGGCCGGATGCGGCCGGGCAACTCCGCCGCCCTCGCCGATGTCCGCCGCCATAGCCGCGGCCGAGGCGGCCCGGCCGCACAGTGGTCGTACCGTGACCGCCGGCTTGACAGCGCAGTCCGCCAAGATCGACATCGGCGGCCGAGTCGTCGACACCTTGGCCTACGGCGACAGCATCCCCGGCCCTCTGATCCGGGCCACGGTCGGCGACGAGGTCGTCGTCTCGGTCAGCAACAGGCTCGACCGCCCCACCTCGGTCCATTGGCACGGTGTCGCATTGCGTAACGACATGGACGGTGCCGCGCCCGCCACCCCCAATATCCCCGCGGGTCAGGACTTCACGTATCGGTTCTCGGTGCCGAATGCGGGCACTTACTGGGCACATCCGCACACCGGCCTGGATGCCGACAAGGGCCTGTATCTGCCAATCATCATTGACGATCCGACCGAGCTGGGCAGTTATGACACGGAATGGATTGTGGTGCTTGATGATTGGACGGATGGCGTCGGAAAGTCGCCGCAGCAGCTATACGACACCCTGGTCAACAAGCCGCCCGTTCAGGAGCCTCCGGCGGCGACGACCACGCCGACCTCCACCTCCGTGACCACCACGACGGGGGCACCCGCGACCACGGGCACCAGCCCGACCGGCACGTCGCCGGCGAGTTCACCCAGCCCGGCCAACAGCATGCCGGGTATGCCGGGGATGCCGGCCGGGGTCGGTAAGAGCGAGCTGCTCGGCGGTGACGCCGGGGACATCGCCTACCCCTACTATCTGATCAACGGACGGATTCCCGAGGCGGCCACCACTTTCAACGCCAAGCCCCAGCAGCGGATTCGGATCCGGATCATCAACACCGCCTCCGACACGGCATTCCGCGTCGCGTTGGCAGGGCACACGATGACGGTCACCCACACCGACGGCTACCCGGTGATCCCCACACAGGTGGACGCTTTGCTGGTGGGCATGGCCGAGCGCTACGACGTGGTGGTGACCGCCGCCGATGGGGTGTTCCCGCTGGTCGCGTCCGCCGAAGGCAAGAATGCCCTGGCCCGCGCCGTGCTCGTGACGGGCAAGGGCAGCCCGCCCGACCCGCAGTTCCGGCCCGGTGAACTCACCCGGCGGGTCGGCACCGTTGACATGTTCACGGCCGTGACCGCCGCCAATCTCGGCCGTCCCGACCCCAATCTCGACCTGCCCGTGGTACTGGGTGGCACGATGGCCAAGTACGACTGGACGATCAATGGCGAGCCATACAGCAGGACGAAACCGATACAGGTGCGGGAGGGGCAGCACACCACTCTCACGTTCGACAACACCACCATGATGTGGCATCCGATGCACCTGCACGGCCACACATTTCAGGTGATCAAGGACGACGGCACGCTGGGCGCCCGCAAGGACACCGTGATCGTGCTCCCCGGGCAGAAGCTGCGCGCCGTCCTGATCGCCGATAATCCGGGGATCTGGATGTTGCACTGCCACAACACTTACCATCAGGAGGCCGGCATGCAGACACGCCTCGAATACGTCTTCTGATGCCGGTTGCGTACTACCGTCCGAAGAAGTCCAGCAGTAACCGGTTCACCACGGAGGCCTGCTCGATCTGCGGGCAGTGCCCCGCTTCGTCCACCACCACCGAACGGGCGCCCTCGATCTGGCCGGCGATCTGCGCCGCCCACCCCGGCGGCAGGAGTTTGTCGCCGCGCCCCTCGATGACCAGCGCCGGCACCCGGATCCGCTCGTATGCCCGCGCACCGGACGGCGCCGTGGGTGCCGGGGCATTGGGGCGGCGAAAACGCGCGGCCGCCACGGCCTCCCATGCCCCGGGCGCGGTACTGGACTCGAAGCGGCGCCACACATAGTCCTCGTCGGCCGGGTAGGCGGTGTCGTAGAACAGTGCGTCGACGATGTTGCGCATAGCCGGTAGCGTCGCGTCGTACTGCTGCAGCGCCTCGAAGTGGTGATTCTGCCGAATTTCCCCGCCACCGCAGATGATCGCCATGCTACGCACCGGCAGCAACGGTGTCTGCGACGTTGCGTCGGCGAGTAAGTTGATGGCGCCCATGGAGTTTCCGGCGAAGTGCGCCGACTCGACGCCCAGCACCGCACAGAATCGCGCGACGTGCCGGATCCGCATCGCTCGGCTGTTGACGAAGTCGATGACTTTCGCCGACTGGCCGAACCCGAGCTGGTCGGGGGCAAGCACGCGGTAATGTGCCGCGAGCGCGCCGATGTTGCGCTCCCATCCCAACTCCGCGCTAGCCCCGAACTCACCGCCGTGCAACAGCACCACCGGGTCACCATCGCCGGACTCGAGGTAACTCGTCGCCAGGCCGTCGATTTCGATGGTTCTGCGATGTGTCTCCATCACTTGATGGCGATCGGGTTCACCGGGGAACCGACCGCGCCGGTGAATCTCAGCGGCGGCGCGATGAGTTGAAACTCGTAAACACCATCGGCGGCACAGTCTTCGGCCAGCGCGGTGAGGTCCCAGTACTCGCCGAGCATCAGGCCCATGTCGCGCAGGCAGAGCAGATGCAACGGCAGAAACATTCCCTCGACACCGGACACCGGGTCCTCGACCTGCAGGTTGTCGGCGGCAACCGCGGCGACCTCGTTGTCGTGCAGCCATCGCGCACAACGCCAGTCCAGGCCGGAGTACGGCTCGATCCTGTCGCCCGTCATGAGAAACCTTGCCCACCAACCCGTTCGGATCAACACAATGTCACCACACTCGATGGTCACACCCTGCGCCCGCACGACGTCGTCGAGTTCCTCGGGGGTGATGGGGTTCCCGTGTTCGAGGAACACTTCGGCTCCGCGGTGGCGGACCAGATCCAGCAATACACCGCGTGAGGTGATGCCCTTGACGTCGACCTTGTCGATGCCGCAGTGAAAGGCTCCCGCGCTGGTGACCGAAGCCGCCGGGAAGCCGTTGTAAAGCTGATCGTCGTAATACACGTGGGACAGCGCATCCCATTGGGTTGCGGCCTGCAACGGCATGATCACCATGTCGTCGTTGAAGCGGAACGGGCTGTCGACCAGGTAGCCGCCCAGTTGAGCGGCGGTAGGGTTCTTGTCCCATCCGGGTCCGTACACAGCAAGCGAGTTCGCGTCGCCCCCGTCCACTGTCATCACGTGAATGGGATTGTGGCGGAACCCGAAAGCTCCCTGTGGTCCCGACGAGCCGAAGTCGACACCGAGGGAGAACACCTTGCCGTGCCGGACCAGGCCGGCCGCGTGCCGCACCTTCTCGGGGGTGATGAAGTTGAGCGTGCCGAGTTCATCGTCATCTCCCCACCTGCCCCAGTTGCTGAGATCCTTTGCGGCTCTGCGGAAGTCGCTCATACTGGCCATCAGGCCGGTCCTTCCTCGAGTTCGGCGGCGATGGCGGCGCCGACGTTGCCACCGTCTACCCACACCACCTGGCCCGAAATATAGCTGGCCGCCCAACTATTCAGAAACACCAGCACCGCGGCCTGCTCCGCAGGGTCACCCACCCGCCCCAGCGGTTTGGCGATGTCGTCGAGGTAGGCCGATCCGTACGCGGTGCGCAACTGGTCGAGGATCGGGGTTGCAGTGACCCCCGGCCCGGTGCAGTTGATCCGGATGTCTCGCTTACCCAGTTCCACCACGCTGCCCATGGTGTAGAGAATGACGGCTTCCTTGGACAACTGGTAGCCCGCCCCCAGCGTGTCGGGGTGGCCTTCACACCAACGCACACCCTCCCGCATCGTCGCCGTGCGCAGCAACGGTGCGACCTGCGGCGCGTGCTCGCGGTACGCCGCCGCCGCAAGTGACGACACGCTCACAATCGACGAACCGGCAGGCATCCGGGGAATCAGCGCCTCGGTGAGATGGCGCATCCCCAGGAAGTTGATCGTGACCACCAGCAGCGGGTTCCCGATTCCAGAGGACACGC
Source organism: Mycobacterium sp. NGS49 (assembly GCF_059812565.1). Lineage (NCBI taxonomy): Bacteria > Bacillati > Actinomycetota > Actinomycetes > Mycobacteriales > Mycobacteriaceae > Mycobacterium > Mycobacterium sp. NGS49. The sequence continues at coordinate 60,545 of NZ_JCALCX010000010.1, forward strand.
CGGCGACATTGAACAGCGCATCGACCGGGCCGTCGATGGACGCGACGGCCCGGTCGATCGACACGGGGTCGGACAGGTCCACTTCGCGAAAGTCGTTGACTGCGAGAGCGGGTTGATGCCGATCCAGTCCGATCACCTGCGCGCCGAGTTCGCCGAGCTGCTGCGCGACCTGGGCGCCGATACCCGATGCGCATCCGGTCACCACGGCACGGCGGCCGTCATAGCGCCACAGTTCATCGATGCGGGCCAACGGTCAGCCGGCTTTCGGTGTCACTGGTTGGCCTGCTCCTTCGCCCGCTGTGCCGCCTGGACACGGCCCTCGTTGATCTCGGCCATGGCCTCGGGGATCTCACTGGCGGTGAACTTTCCGCCCCGCCCGGTCGGCAGGCCGCCGAACGAGTAGTTCTCGTCGAACGGCGGGATCGTCGACTCGGGCCGGCGCGCCTCCACCTTCTCGATCACCGGCGCCAGTCTCGCGGCCTTCTCGGCCACCGCCCTCTCGTCCCGTTCGATGAACTCGGGCAGCACCTCCTTGCCCATCAGCTCAAGGGATTCCATGGTGCCCTCGTGACTGCGCGGGTTGAGCAGCAGAATGATCTCGTCGACGCCGCTCTCCTCGTAGCCACGTAGAAACTCGCGCACGGTGGCGGGCGATCCGATCGCACCGCGACCGGGACCGTAGGCCAGGGTCGGGTCCTTCTCGACCTCCTCGAGATAGCGTTCCCAGACGCCGGTGCGCCCCGGGGTGTGCACACCGGTCATGTAGTAGTGCATGATGCCGAAAGAGAAGAATCCGCCGCCCTTTCCGAGGCGCTGCAGCGCCAGTTCGTCGCTGTTGGCGACCATCATCGACAGGTCACCGCCGATGGCGAGAATGTTCGGATTGATCTGCGGGGTGACCGGGACGCCGTTCTCCTCGAACTCCTTGTAGTAGCCGTTGACCCGCTCGGCCAGCGGGCCGGGGCCGGTGTAGGCGAAACTCAGTGCGCCGATGCATTTCTGGGCGGCCATCTGCACACTGGCGGGGCGCGTGCACGCCACCCACACCGGTGGGTGCGGCTTCTGCAGTGGCTTGGGGATGACGTTGCGGGCCGGCATCTCGATGTGCTCGCCTTTGAAACCGGTGAAGGGCTCCTCGACCATGCACCGGATCGAGACCTCCAGGGCCTCCTCCCACTGCGCCCGCTTGTCGGCCGGGTCGATGTTGAAGCCGCCGAGCTCGCCGACGGAAGAGGATTCGCCGGTACCGAATTCCACTCGGCCATTGGAGATCAGGTCCAAAGTGGCGATACGTTCGGCCACCCGCGCCGGGTGGTTGACGGCTGGCGGCAGGTGCATGATGCCGAAGCCCAGGCGAATGTTCTCGGTGCGCTGGCTGGCGGCGGCCAGAAACATCTCCGGCGCGGTGGAGTGACAGTATTCCTCGAGGAAGTGGTGCTCGGTGAGCCAGACGGTGGAGAAACCGGCCTTGTCGGCGGCCTCCACCTCGTCGAGGCAGTCCTGCAGCATTTGACGCTCATCGTCGGGAACCCAGGGCCGCGGCAAGGCGAACTCGTAGAACAGTGAAACCTTCATGACTACCTCCTATGAGAATCAAGGGTCTGTGCGGCAAGGTGTTTGGCGGCGACGAAGCCGAACGTCATGGCGGGCCCGATGGTGGCTCCGGCGCCGGCGTAGCTGCGGCCCATCACCGGCGCCGAAGTGTTACCCACCGCATAGAGCCCCGGGACCACCGTGTCGTCCGCTCGCAGCACCCGGGCGAATTCGTCGGTGCGCAGGCCACCGGATGTCCCCAGGTCACCCGGCACGATGCGAAACGCATAGTAGGGCGGGGCCCCCAGGGGAAACAGGTTGGGGTTGGGCAGGGTCGGGTCACCGTAGTAGTTGTCGTAGACGCTGTCGCCGCGGTTGAAGTCGTCGTCGTGTCCGGCGCGGGCCAGTGTGTTGAACCGGGCAGCGGTGGCCTCGAGTTGGGCTGCCGGAACGTCGATTTTGGCCGCCATTTCCGCCCAGCTCGAGGCGGCTTTGACGACGCCGGATTCCAGCCACGCCTTCGGGACGGTGCGTCCGGTGGGTACCGGCGCACCGGGAATTCTGGGTATCGGCAGGTGCCCGCCGACCACATAGCGGTTGAAGGATCGGTGATCGGTGATCAGCCAGCACGGAATGTGCGTGATGCCGGACTTGTGTCCCTCGATCATGGCGTGGCCGAAGTCCATGTACGGGGCCGCCTCGTTGATGAACCGCCTGCCCGCCCCGTTGACGATGAACTGTGCGGGCATCATGCGCTCGTTGAGCATGAACTGCATTCGCCCGTCCGGCCATTGGATGGCGGGAAACCACCACGCTTCGTCGAGCAGATCGGTGGCGGCGCCGACCTTCTGCGCGGCCCGGATACCGTCACCGGTGGCCGCCGGGTTGCCGAAGCTCCAGTCCTGGTCCACCACCGGTTGCTGCTCTTTGCGCCAGGCCATGTCGTGGTCGAAACCGCCCGAGGCCAGGATCACCCCGCGACGCGCGCCGATCCGCTGCGGCGTGTCGCCCCGGTGCACCGACGCGCCGGTCACTCCACCGCCCGCGTCGCGCAACAACTCGCCCATCGGGGCGTCCAGCCACAGCGGGATGCCCTGCTCTCTCATCGCCAGCCGCAACCGCGCGGCCAAAGACTGGCCGATGGCGGCGATCCGCTCGCCGCGCAGGCGTGCCCGGACCATCCGCGAGATCAGTTTGGCCAGGACGAATTTGCCCGACCAGGACTGCCGGATCCGGTAGAAGGACCGCAATTCCATGGGGCCCAGCCAAATTCCCTTGGGGGCCAGCGCGAGCGGCTGCAGCAGCTTCGGCTCGTCGGCACCCAGCTCCCGCAGGTCGATCGGCGGCACGTTGATGGTGCTGCCGAGCTCAGAGCCGCCCGGCAGGTCTGGGTAGTAGTCTGAATAGCCAGGCTTCCAAACGAATTCGAGCCAGGGACTGAGCCCCTCGAGGAATTCCAGCATCCGTGGCGCCGATTCGACGTACTGACGAATACGCGCGTCACTGACCAGGCCTTCGGTGATCTGCTGCAGGTATCGGATCACGTCCTCGGGTGACGGTGAGTAGCCCGCCCGGCGCTGCGCGGGCGCACCGGGTACCCAGATCCCGCCCCCGGACAGTGCGGTGGAACCGCCGAAACGCGCGGACTTCTCGATGACCAAGGCATCCAGACCGCACGCCGCCGCGGTCAATGCCGCGGTCATGCCGCCTCCGCCGGAGCCGACGATGAGTACGTCGACCACGTGATCGAAGTCATCGAAGGACGTCATTCGACCGGCACCGCCGTCCGGATGGCGAACCCGGCGATCAGGTCGGCGGCCTGCTTGTAGTAGCGCACCGTCGTCCGGTAGCGCCCGACTGTCGCCAACGCCGCGAAAGCCGCAATCCAACAGCGTATCTCGTGGGCAGAGCTGCCACCTTCATGCGTCACGAACTTGTTGGACCACTGGTCGAAGTCGGCCAGGTGACCGCTGTCGACGATGTCCAGGAAACGCTGATCCCAGGCCGGGTTGAGGGGTTGCAGGTCGCTTTCACCGTCGGCGAAGCTCCTGGCCGCCTCGATCACCTGCGTCTGGCGGGCCTGGCGCTGTTCGGCGGTCATCGGGTGGCCGTGCACGATCCGTTGCAGCTGGGCCCCGGCGGCCGTCGCGAGGGTCGGTACCGGCGGGCTGTGGGACAGCCCGCCCGATCCGAGCACCAGCACCCTTTTGTCCAGGGCGTTCAGATACCCACCGACCGCGGTTCCCAGTGCCCGGCAGCGGTGCAGCGGCCCCAGCGGTGTGGCGACCGCGTTGACGAAGATCGGGATCACCGGACGCGAGGTGGCCACACCGAGTAGCTTCTCCAGCGGTTGGACGGTGCCGTGGTCGACGTCCATGCTCGCCGATACCGCCACGTCGACGCCGGCGCTCAGCACGGCCCGCGCACATTGTTCGGCGTTGTGTTCATCGACGGGCAACGGACCCGCGTAGGTCCCGTAGTCGCCGACTCCGTGGGCCCGCAGGCCGATGCAGAACGGCGGCATCACTTTGTAGAAGAAGCCGTTGTAGTGGTCCGGGGAGAAGACGACCACCAGTTCGGGATCGTAGGCGGTGACGAAGTCACGCGCTTGGCCGATCCCGGCGCCGACGTCGTCAAGCAGATCCTGCGGCGGCCCCGGTAGATTCAGGAGCGGGCTGTGGGACATACAGCAAAGAGCCAGTGGCACTGTCGAATTCACCCCCTACCGGTGTCAGCGAGAGGGCATCGATCAGGGCGGCGCTCAACTCGGCGGAGCGTTGCGCGATGCAGGAACCTGCGATACACCGATCGGGGCGCAGGAACAGGACCGACTCTTCGTGCTGGTCGAACCAGGCTTTCAGGTCGCCGCACCGGTCGCCGACGACGATGACGTCGGGGTCGTCCTGTGCGGTCCAGCCCAGCTGAGTCAACGGCCGCAGCGCGACAAAACGGGCGCCCAGGGCTTTCCAGTCGCCGAAGGCGCGATCGCCGAGGATCTTGCGCGGGTTGTTGTTCCAGCACAGCACCGCGAACCAGGTGCCCAGCACGTCGTCGAGCAGGACGTCGCGCTGTGTCCGGGTATCGACCCGGGGCTGGATGAACAGGGTGCCAGTCGGCGAGCCGGGCCGGGCCGCCACGCCTGCCGGGTGAGCCACTGCGCCGTGCTCGTAGCGCGGCATCGGCTTGAACCTCATCTCGAGCACATAACGCTTGAGGGACGGGACGATTGACGCCGATCGAATGACGGCGTCGCGCGCAGTGGCGACCCGGCGGTTGGTCGGCGAAATGACCCGGCCGACCATCGTGGACAGGTCGATCATCGCCCGGGCGTGCTGGCGCCGCTCCACGTCATAGGTGTCCAGCAACGCGTCGGCGGCGCGGCGACGGACCACCGCGGCCAGCTTCCATCCCAGGTTGGCCGCGTCTCGGATGCCACTGTTGTAGCCCTGTCCCTGCCACACCGGCATCAGGTGCGCCGCGTCCCCGGCTAGCAGCATCCGGCCACTGCGGAAGGCACCGGCGATCCGCGAGTGATGGGTGTAGACCCGGCGGCGGATGACCTCCACGCGATCCGGATAGGGCACCATGCGCGCCAGCATCCGCCGGAGGAATGCCGGATCCTCGGCCTGCTCGTCGGTCTCGCCGGCGTGAATCATGAACTCGAACCGCCGAATTCCGTGTGCAATCGAGATCGACGCGTACGGGCGTGCCGGATCGGCGCCGACCTCGCTGTTGGGATGCCCGAGCGGATCGTTGGCGACGTCGACCACCAGCCATCTGGTCGGCGATGTGGTGCCGTCGAAGGAGACACCCATCACGGTGCGGGTCGTGCTGCGCCCGCCGTCGCAGCCCACGACGTAATCGGCCCACACGGTTCGGGGGTCGGCGCCGCCGAGTTCGACCCGCATCGCATCGTCGGCTCGGGTACACCCGATCATCGGGCTGTTCCAGCGCGTTTGAACGTGATCGAACCGGTCCAGCCCGCGCAGCAATTCGGCGTCCACCAGCGGCTGCACAAAGCCGTTCCGCTTGGGCCAGCCGAATCGCGAGTCCGGCGGCGCCATTTCGGCCAGTACCCGGCGCCTGGCGTCGTAGAACCGGAGAATCTGGTTCGGAACAGTATGCGGCAGGACGCTTTCCACGAGTCCGATCGACTGGAAGGTGCGCAACGCCTCGTCGTCGAGGCCGACCCCACGCGGATAGTCGATCAGGCTCGCGCGTTCTTCTGCCACCAGTGTCCGAACACCCTGGAGGCCAAGGATATTGGCCAGCGTCAAGCCGACGGGGCCGGCGCCGACGACCAGAACGTCGAACTTCTCTGGTGCGCTGCCGCCTCGCCCGGTGCCGGTCATCAGCGGCTCAGCAGGAAGTCGAGGTGCAGGCGGTTGAACGTCTTGGCGTCCTCGTACTGCGGCCAGTGACCGCAGCCCGGCATCACCTCGAAGCGGGCACCGGGAATCATCGATGCCATGCGGCGTCCCTCATGAACGTCGGCGGTGGGGTCGTCGCTGGTCCACAGGACCAGGGTGGGCGCGGTGATGGATCCGTACTCGGCCGGCCCCAGCAGGTTTCGCGCCCGGATCTGCGGATCCTGCAGGGCCATGATGTCGCGCATGGCCGCGACGAAACCCGGCTGTCGGTAAATGCGCTGGCGGCAGGCGACCAGGTCGTCGTAGTCCTTCGACTTGTCGGCCATCAACCACTTGATGCGCGCCTGCACGGTGTCCCAGGTGGGGTCTTCGGCGGCGGCCATGGACAGTCTGATGATCCGTCTCATCACCTCCGGGTCGGCCTGCGATCCGCCCGCGGTGTTCAGCACCAGCCGGTCGATGACGTCCCGATGGTCGATGGCGGCGCGGGCGGCCACCCAGCCCCCCAGCGACTCGCCGCTCAGGTGGATGCGCCGCGCTCCGATGGCGCGAACCACCGCCATCAGGTGCTCGACGTAATGGCGGATCTCGAGCGGGTGTCCGGGTTTGTCGGTGTACCCGTGCCCCAGCATGTCGATCGACCAGGTCCAGAAATGCTCGGCGTGGGCGGCCAGGTTGCGGACATAGGCCTCGGCGTGTCCGCCGGAACCGTGCAGCAGGATCAGCACCGGCCGAGCCGGGTCACCCGCCTGCAGATAGCGGGTCCGGACGCCGCCGGCCGTCAGGTAGCCCTGCGAGAACGCGACGCCCTGAAGGTCGCTCCACACGCTTTCGAACTCGGTCACGGTTCCTTTCCCGGCAAGAATGTGGTTCTCGTCTTCTGCGTACGGTATGTGCTAATATCGCACATTGATGTGCGTTATATATAGAGCTTCGCTCTCACCGGAGGGTCTGTCAAGACCGTGACGGGTTCCCAGACGCTGGCCAGGGGACTGACGGCGCTGCAGTTGGTGGCGGCTTCCCCGGCCGGGCTGACCATGCAAGAGGTCGCCGACCACGTCGGAGTGCACCGCACCATCGCGTACCGATTACTGGCCACCCTGAGCGAGTTTCGGCTCGTCGCCAAGGGAGAGGACGGTCGCTTCCGGCCCGCCGCCGGGCTGGCCGCGCTCGGCGCGTCTTTCGACCACAACGTGCGGCAACTGTGCCTGCCCACGCTGCGCTCGCTGGCCGACGAACTGGGCACCACGGTGTCATTGCTGATCGCCGAGGGCGACGAGCAGGTGGCCATCGCCGTGATCGTGCCGACCCAGGTCGCCTACCAGCTCGCCTTCCACGAAGGCAGCCGATACCCACTGGACCGGGGCGCGGCCGGCATCGCCCTGCTGGCGAGCATGTCACCGCGTCCGGGCGAGCGGGACCTGGTCACCGCGGCGCGCCGGCGCGGTTGGGTGACCACGCACGGAGAGATCGAGCCCAACACCTATGGACTGGCGGTGCCGATTCGTCGTCCGGCGCCGTCACCGCCCACCTGCATCAACCTGATCTCCCACCGCGAAGACGTGGTGATGCGGGGTAAGGACGCCGTCATCAGAGCCGCAGCGCAGCTGTCTGCGCTGCTGAGCTGAAAGGACTTGCGAGGATGCCGAAGCAGGAAGCCCGGGACCGGGAATACGACCACGAGGTCGATGTAGTCGTGCTCGGCAGCGGCGGGGCCGGACTGACGGCCGCCCTTACGGCGGCCGTCGGGGGCGCCACCGTGCAGGTGTTCGAGAAGTCCGAAACCGTGGGCGGAACCACCGCGGTGTCCGGTGGCATTGTCTGGATCCCGGCTCACAACCGTTGTGCAGCACGGGAATTGACGGTCGAGGATGCGTTGCGCTATTTGCGGGCACAATCCTTCGGCTCGATGGATGACACCCTGGTCGAGACGTTCGTACGGACCGGGCCCTCGATGCTCGACTTCGTGGAGAGGTACAGCGGGCTGCGCTTCGAGATCGCCGAGGGCTTCCCCGACTACCAGCCCGAGCTGCCGGGCGGGCAGCCGGCCGGAGGCCGTTCGCTGAGCGCGGCGCCTTTCGATCTGAGTCAGATCGGCGCTTGGGCCGACCGCATCACCGCATTCCCCGCCGATTGGTCCAACGTCGGGTTCGACGCCGAAACCAGGGCCCGCCTGCACGCCGACATCGAGCGGTCCGGCGACCTGTGCGTAGCGGGCACCGCGCTGATCGCCGGCCTCCTCAAAGGCCTGCTCGACATCGGAGTGGCACCATGCACGAACGCCCGTGCCACCGGGCTCATCGTCGACGACGGAGCCGTCACCGGCGTGCGCATCACCGGTCCCGAACAGAGCCTGGACGTGCGTGCGCGCCGCGGGGTCATCCTCGGGACCGGCGGATTCGAATGGGATCCGCTGCTGGTGAAGGCTTTTCTGCGCGGTCCCATGCACGGTGCCGTGTCGCCGCCGAACAACACCGGTGACGGGCTGCGCATGGCGATGGCACTCGGGGCGGACCTGGCCAACATGGGTGAGGCGTGGTGGGTGCCCATCGTGCGGATTCCGAATGACACCATTGCGGGAAGGCAGCGCAGCCGCAGCGTGCGACTCGAGCGCACCCGCCCGCGCAGCATCATGGTCAACCGGGCCGGCAGGCGATTCGTCAACGAGGCCGGCGAGTACAACTCGATGGCCGGCGCCTTCCACTATCTCGATCCCCGGGGTGGCTACGTCAATGACCGCGCGTGGATGGTCTTCGACTCGGTTCACCTGAGCAGCTACGGATTCCTGGGTGTGGCCCCGGGGCATCCCGTTCCGGACTGGTTCTGCGAGTCCACCGATCTCGTCGAGCTGGGCGCCAAGACCGGCATCGACGCCGCGGGTCTGGCGCGCACCGTCGAGCAGTGGAACCGCAACGTCGCCGCCGGCGCGGACCCGGACTTCGGGCGCGGCGCAAGCGCATACGACGGCTACTGGGGTGATGACCGTGCCACCACGCCGGCCGGAAAGACGCTGGGGCCGATCGACACCGCCCCCTACTACGCGGTCCCGGTCTGCGTGGGATCGATGGGCACCAAGGGCGGTCCGCGCACCGATCGCGACGGCCGGGTGCTGCACGTCGGCGGCCAACCGATTCCCGGGCTGTTCGCGGCAGGCAACGCGATGGCCGGGGTGACCGGCCGAGCCTACGGCGGCGCCGGCGGAACTCTGGGCCCGGCAATGGTTTTCGGGTACCGAGCCGGCTACGCAGCGGCGCGCAACCTTTCCGACGGAGAGTCCGTCAAGTCTTGAGAGGCACCTCGACGCAGACATGCGTTCCGGTGGGGGCCTCGAGGAAGACGAAGCTGCCACCCGCCGCGTCCACCCGGGCCCGGTGCGACGCCAGGCCGATGTGGCCTTCCCCCAGCCGCCGCGCCATCACGTCACCGTTGACCCCCACGCCGTCGTCGGCCACGGTGAGCACGCACATCTCGTCGGTGATACCGAGCATCACCGACGCGGTCTCCGCCCGGGAATGGTGCACCACGTTGGACAGCAACTCGCGCACCACACCGAACACGATGGGATCGATCGCATTGCGGATCGGGTAGTCGATGTCGGTGGCGACCTTGATGCCCGAGCGTCGAGCCGTGAACCCGGCCAGCTGTTCCACCGCAGCACCCAGCCCGACCTCTTCGAGCACCGCCGGGTGCAGCTCGAAGGTAGCCTGCCGCAACCGTTCCGACGCGCTCTGCAGCCCCGCCAGCGCCCGACTGATCCGCTCGTCGTCGGGGTGGTCGAGTTCCAGCTCGATCAGTTCTTGACGAGCGGCCAGGACGTCCTGCAGCGGCCCGTCGTGGATGGACTCCGAGATCCGGCGCTGCAATTCCTCCGAGGCCGTCATCGTCTGCGCCAGCAACTCCTCGCGCAGCGCGCTCAAGCCGGCGACCGAGCGGGCGTGGCGCTCCTCGATGCGCACCACGACCAGCGCCGTGCCACACAGGAACGCATACAGCGCGAACCGGAAGACGGCTTCGGGCCATCCGATCGCCCGTACCATCACCGGGTCCTCCAGGACGGCGAGCGCGAACCCGACCAGCGTGAAGGCCAGTACTGTCGCCGCCCGCCGGGTGGACACGTCGAGTCCCACCAGCACCGGCAACAGGGTCATGATCAGCAGCGGGTAGATCCCGTCGGTGGACAACATCTGATAGCCGGTCAGCGCCACCACATCGATGGCGGTGAAGACGAACGGTTCCAGCCGGCGCATCCCCACCAACGGCCCCATCCCGACCCACGCCCGTGACGGCGCGAAGGCCAGCACCAGCGAGCACAGCGCGACGACGGCGTACAGCGCGATCAGGACGCTTTGCTGAAACCATTCCGACCGCCGGGTGCCAATTATCATGGCCGCGATCATCAGCGCCACCACGCCGATCCGCAGCACGGAGGCGATCCGGTAGGAGCGCAGCTGGTGCACTCTGCGCACTCGGTCGAGTTCGACGTTGCTGATCGCCACAGGAACACCGTACTCATGGGGACCGGAAAAGCAGCCGCGCGCGAAGGCGGCAAATGTGAACGGATCTTTGCGGGCAGCCGCTACACTTTCGCCATGGTCGGCGCTGGGGCCCCTGAAAAGGTCCGTGTGGTGGTCGGTGATGATCACCCGCTGTTCCGCGAGGGAGTCGTGCGCGCGCTCTCGCTGAGCGGCTCGGTAAACGTGGTCGGTGAAGCCGACGACGGCGCGGCCGCTCTGGAGCTGATCAAGGCTCACCGGCCCGACGTCGCGTTGCTCGACTACCGCATGCCCGGGATGGACGGCGCGCAGGTGGCGGCCGCGGTGCGCAGTTTCGACTTGCCGACCCGGGTGTTGCTGATCTCTGCGCACGACGAGTCCGCGATCGTCTATCAAGCGCTCCAGCAGGGGGCCGCCGGGTTTCTGCTCAAGGATTCGACGCGCACCGAGATCGTCAAGGCGGTACTTGACTGCGCCAAAGGACGTGACGTCGTGGCTCCGTCGCTGGTGGGCGGCCTCGCCGGCGAGATCCGCCAGCGCGCGGCCCCGAGCGCACCGGTGCTCAGCGCACGGGAACGCGAGGTGCTGCATCGCATCGCCCGCGGCCAGAGCATCCCGGCGATCGCGGCCGAGTTGTACGTGGCGCCGTCAACGGTCAAGACGCACGTGCAGCGGCTCTACGAGAAACTCGGCGTCAGTGACCGCGCCGCCGCCGTCGCCGAGGCGATGCGGCAGAAACTGCTCGACTGAGCGACGCCGTTCGCGGCGCGATCGTCTCCCGCGCTCACTTCTTCAGCGGCAGTTGTACACAGACGCGGGTACCGCTGGACGCCTCGAGGAAGACGAAGGAGCCGCCGGCCGCGTCGACGCGCGCCCGGTGTGACGCCAGTCCGATGTGTCCCTCCCCCAGCCGCCGCGCCATCATGTCGCCGTTGATCCCCACCCCGTCGTCGGCCACGTTCAGCACGCACATCTCGTCCGCGACACGCAGGGTGACCCAGGCGTGTTCGGCACGGGAATGGTGAACCACGTTGGACAACAGCTCCCGTGCCACGCCGAACACGATCGGGTCGATTTCATTGCGGATCGGATAGTCGATGTCGGCTTCGACCTTGATGCCTGAGCGTTTTGCGGTGAACCCGGCCAGCTGCTCCACGGCCGGCCCCAGCCCGACCTGCTCGAGCACCGCTGGGTGCAGCTCGAAGGTGGCCTGCCGCAGGCGCTCCGACGCGCTCTGCAATCCCAGCAGTGCACGACTCACCCGGTCGTCGTCGGGGTCGTCGAGTTGCAGCTCGATGAGCTCCTGGCGCGCGACCAGGACGTCCTGCAACGGCCCGTCGTGGATGGATTCCGAGATCCTTCTCTGCATCTCCTCCGAGGCGGTCATCGTCTGCGCCAACAACTCCTCGCGCAATGCGCTCAAGCCGGCGATGGAGCGGGCATGGCGCTCCTCGATGCGCACCGTCACCAACGCGGCGACGCACATGAACGCGTACAGCCCGAAAAGGAAGGCGGTGTCTGACCACCCGATCGCCCGCTTCTGCAGGTGGTCCTGCACTCCGGCGAACGCGAACCCGACCAGAGTGAGGGCCAGTATCACCGCCGCCCGCCGGCTCGACAAGTCCACTCCCACCAGGACCGGCAGCAAGATCATGATCAGCAGTGGGTAGATCCCGTCGCTCGAGAGCAACTGCAGGGCCGTCAGCACGACCACGTCGATGGCGGTGAAAGCGAAAGGTTCCAGCGGGCCCGCGACGAAACGGGTCATGCCCAGTCGCTCGAAGGGCGTGAACGCCAGCACCAGGGCGCACGCGGCGGCGAAAGCGTAAAGGCTGACCAACGAGATCTGGCCGCCCCATTCCGAGCGCGGCGATGCCAACACCATGGCGCCGATCACGAACGCCAGCACGCCGATCCGGAGGACGGCAACGATCCGATAGGAGCGCATCTGGTGAATCCTGCGCACTCGGTCCAGTTCCACGTCGCTGGCGATCGCCACCGGAACACCGTACTCAGACGTCGTTCGCAGCGGAAACCAATCGGTCCAGCGGCGAACAGCACGCCGCTCCGAGCAGGCCCACCAGCACGATCGCGGCCGCGAGCGCCGGGCGCCCGCCGTGGGGTAGGGCGCCGGCCACCAGGACTGGCGCGACGACCGACGCGGCCGCGGTGGTCATCGACCAAATACCCTGGTAGAGGCCGAGGTTCGAGGCGGGGGCGATCCGGTGTACGACACCTGCGGCCACGACGAACCAGGCGATCTCCGCCGGCGAGCACGCCGCAGCGGCCACGGTGAAGGCCAGTGTGCTGTGCGCCAGAGCCACCGCCCCCATGCACAGCGCCAACCACACTCCCGCAGCGGCCAGAATGTCCAGTCTGGGACCGCTCGCCAGCCGCGCACTGAGCCACGGAGTCAGCACCGGGGTCAGGACGACCACCGCCGCCGCATTCATGAACTGGACGAAGCCGTAGGCCCCCGCGCCCAGCCCGGAGTAGGACATCAGCATCGGCACCGCAACGAAGATGCTCATCAGTGCCGTGAGCGTCGCCAGGCTCGACCCGACCAGCAGCACCAACCTGTGGTCGCAGAGCGCCTGCCGGTAGCCCCCTGTCGCACCACTTCCGGGAGCGGTGCGGGAGATGCCGGCCGGGATGCACCGGGCCGCCAGCATCGCGAAGCCCGCGCAGGCGATGGCGTTCACCCAGTACAGCAGGCCGGTGCCGCACCAGTCCGCGGTCAGTCCGCCTACTCCGCCGGCGAATGCCGCACCGACGTTGAGTGCCCAGCCGAAGCGCCACCCGTCAAGACGTGCCCGTTGCCGCGGGTCCGCCACCAGCTCGGTGATCGCGGCTCCCAGCACCGGACGGGGCGCGTCGCAGACCAAACCGGCGACCAGCGCGCTGAACAGCAGCATCGGCAAGGTGTGTGCACCGGCCATCAGCAGCAGGACCGCCGACGCCACCGACATGGTTGACACCAGGGTCGCGCGGGTGCCGAAACGGTCCACCAGCGACCCGGTGACCAGCTGGCCGGCCGCCCAGCCGAGGCCGTACGCCGCCAGCACCGCACCGACCGCGTCCGCGGTGTAGCCGCGCCCGGCCACGTGATAGGCAAGGAACGGGTAGGCGAATCCCGCCGAGCGCACCATCAGGTTGCCGGCCAGCAGCAGCCAGATCACCGTCGGAATGCCACGTTCGCGCGCGGTGCCCACGGCCGGCTCGGGGAGGGCGACGGCCGTCGATGTGCTCACGTGACTGAAGGTAGAGCTGTCGAAGGTGCCCGGAGTACCCCCGATCGGTCCTCAACGGTGAGGAAACCCCGTCCCCCGATCGGTGGACATCGCGGCGCGGGTGTGCGCTACGCCGCCGACTTCAATGCCGTGGCGGGCACCGCCGTCGCAGGCCCGCGGTGCGCCGTTTTCTCCCAGAGGAAAGGCGCGGTGACCAACTGGTAGAGCGCGCGCCAGGCGGCTACCCAGTGGGCAATCCAGTACAGCGGCAGCGCGGCGACGGCGCGCACATGGCTCCCGCGTTGTTCGCCGCAGGCCAGGTAGGTGGCGGCCAGCCAGGTCAGCGTCCCGACCGCCTGGACCACCCCGACCAGAGCCGGATCCACCTCCACCTCCACCAAACCACCGTAGCCGAGGGTGTCGGCGATACTGAGCCCGAAGATCATGGTCTGCGCCAGGAACTGCAACGGCATGCCGAGGACGAAGACGAGCAACGTAAGCAGACCGCGCGGACCGAACCGGCGAACCGCGTCGCGGGGGGATCGGGTGTGGACGAGGGCGGTGAGCAGAAAGCCCTTGTGCCAGCGGGTGCGCTGGGAAATCCAGTCGCGCAACCGGTCTGGTGCGTCACCGTAGGTGACGGAGTCGACCACGTCCGACCGGTAGCCCAGGGCGTGCAGCCGCATGCCCAGATCGGCGTCCTCCGAGACGTTCCAGGCATCCCAGCCGCCGACCTCCCGCAGCACCCGGGTGCGGAAGTGGTTGCTGGTGCCGCCCAGCGGAAATGGTGCACCCAGCGCGGACAGTCCCGGCACGGTCATGCGGAAGCGCCGGGCGTACTCCACCCCGAAGCAGTGCGCCAGCAGATTGGTCTTGACGTTGCTGGTCTGCAACACCGCTTGGACGCAGGCCAGTTCGGCGGAGTTGGCGGCGAAGACCGCCGCGGTACGACGAAGCTGGTCGGGCTCGGGCCGGTCCTCCGCGTCGTAGATCACCAGGAGTTCGCCCTTGGCGACCAGGAGTCCGGCGTTGCAGGATCGCGGCTTGGTGCGCGGCGGTCCAGGCGGGACCTGCAGTATCCGCATGTGGGACGGGGGCTGAGCCGCGGCGATAGCAGCCTGAGTTTCGACGTCGGTGCGCTCGACGAGGAACAGCACCTCCAAAAGCTCTGCCGGGTAGTTCAATTCGGCCAGACAGCGCACGAGGTCGCCGATCACCTCTTCCTCGCGATAGGCCGGCACCAGCACGGTGTAGGTGGGTAGCTGCGGGTCCGCCAGCTGCGGCAGGGGCCGGCGCGCGCGGTCACGCCACCGCCGCAGGCCGGCGATCGCGACGACGAACGACACCAGCACGATCACCGATGTGGTGGCCAGCAGGGTCAACAGCAGCGCCGACGGTGCAACCACCGCCATGATGACGCAGGCCGCTGCCACGCCTTGGGCAACCCGCTTTTGCCACAACAGAATTCCGTGCCGGGCCGACATCGTAGGATTGGTCTCGGCGAAGTCGTGAACGATATGATGCGCCACTTCGGCTTCCGCCTCGGTGAAATAGCGATCCTGCAGTGGCGCGGGACGCGAATGCAGATCTGCCAGGTCGTACCGGCGAATCTGGTTGTTGCTCAACGTGACTCCTGATCGATTAGTGGGTTGATCTGTGCAACGTGCGGGCGAGCGGCAGACACAGGGCGGCACCGAGCACTCCGGCGGACACTGTGACGACGGCGACGAGGCGGTGGCCACCGTGGATCAGGCTGTAGGAAGCCAGGATCGGGGCGATGACCGAGGCAACTGCCACCGACATCGACCAGATCCCGTGGTAGCGGCCGCCGGTGGCGGGTGGGGCGATACGGTGCACGACGCCCGCCGCGATGACGAACCAGGCCACCTCGCCCGGCGTCGACATGGCGGTGGCCAGCGAGAAGTCGAGGGTGGTGTGCGCCATGGCCGCCCAGCCCATGCTGACCGTCGTCCAGAGCCCGGCCAGAGCCAGGATGTCCAGCCGCGGGTGGAACCGGACCGCCACCTTGCGGCCGACCCACGGGCTGATCACCGGGGTCAGCGCGAGTCCGGCGAGCGCGTTAGCCAGTTGTGCCCAACCGAACTGGCCCGCGCCGAGTCCGCGGTCGGCCATCAGCATGGGGATGGCTGCATACAGACCGCGGACCGCGATCAGGGTGGCCAGGCTGGAGGCGAACAGCAGGGTCAGGCGGCTGTCGGCGAATGCCATCCGGTAGCTGATGCTGCGGGGCTTGGCTGCCGTGGTCGCCGGCCTGCGTCCACGGCCGGGGATGCAGCAACCCGCCACGATCGCGAATGTGAGGCAGCCGGCGGCGTTGATCCAGAACAACACCGGCACACCCACCGAGCCGACGAGGATGCCGCCGACCCCGCCGGTGATCGCCCGGCCGATGCTCACGACCCAGCCGAAGCGGAAGGCGTCGAGTCTGGCGCGGCGTGCCGGGTCCGGGACCAGCTCGGTGATCGCGGCCCCCAACACCGGTCGCGGGGCGTCGTAAACGATGCCGGTGATGATGGCCCCGAAGAACAGGGCCGGCACGCTGCTCGCCTGCGCCATGAGCACCAGCACCGTGGCTGCCACCAGCATGGTGGAGACCAGGGTCATCCGGGCTCCGATCCGGTCGGCCAGCCATCCGCACAACAACTGCCCGATGGCCCAGCCCACGCCGAAGGCGGCCAGTACCGCGCCCACCGCATCGGCGGCGTGATGGCGCCCGGCGACGTGGTAGGCCAGGAATGGGTAGGCGAAACCGGCGCCGCGCACCAAGAAGTTGCCGCCCAGCAGCAACCAGATGACGGTGGGATAGGCCGCGGACTTCTCGCGTACCGTGGTCCGGTGATCCAGCAGCCGGGCGCTGCGCAGGGCTCGTACGGCTCGGGATCGGCGGGTCCCGCGAAGGCCACCGCTGGCGCAGACTCCCGGGCGATGGGCAATCAGCCCGTCGAGAGTCTCGAGGTTGGCTGCGCTCGGCGCCGCTGTCGTCACCCCTGGAACGTTATGGATGATCACGGTTTGATAACTCCACCGATCGGGCGCATCTGTGGCGGACGCCGGTCATCCAATCGGGGGACACGGCCGCTCAGCCGATGAGGCTCGGCAACACCCGAAGCGGGGTGATTCCGTCCTGGGTGGCGTTGCCGCCCGAATCGGACCGCCCTTCCGCGCCCGACAGCGGCAGCCCGCCCAACAGACCCGGAGCGGCCGAGCCGACCGACGGCGCGGCGGCACTGCTGACCGCGCCGGGCAACGCCCCCACCGCCGCGTGACTCAGCGTCGGAGCCGACGCGGCCCACGCCGGCGGAACAGACAGCCCACCCACGGTCTCCGCTTCGCCAAGACCGGCCGCAACCGCGCCGGTGAGGCCGGCCGAGCCGACCCCCGCCGCCTCGGCAGCGGCCGAGCCCACCGAGGCCGCGATCTGGCTGCCGACGGCCGCCGCGGCCGGGAACATGCCCTTGATGGTCGACAACATCGACATCATCAGTCCGGCCGACGAGGTGCACACGAAGAACGGTGTGCCGAAGATGCTCATCACGGTGTCCAGGTCGGAAATCCAGCTGGGCAGCGCGGTTGCGCCCAGTCCCATCGACCCCAAACCCGACAACACCGACGTGACGGTGGTGGCCGCC
The DNA here is from genome assembly GCF_059812565.1 of Mycobacterium sp. NGS49. Classification (NCBI taxonomy): domain Bacteria; kingdom Bacillati; phylum Actinomycetota; class Actinomycetes; order Mycobacteriales; family Mycobacteriaceae; genus Mycobacterium; species Mycobacterium sp. NGS49. The sequence continues at coordinate 77,821 of NZ_JCALCX010000010.1, forward strand.
GAGGTCCCGCTCGTTTCGGCGACGGCGGCGGCTTGGACGGCCAGCCCTGCCGGGTTGACGGACTGGGGCGGCTGGGTGAACGGCGTCAACCGGGTCGCGGCGGCCGAGGCCGCAACGTAGCAGTACATCGCGGTCGCATCCTGCGCCCACATTTCGCCGTATTGGATTTCGGTCGCCGCAATGGCGGGAGAGTTCTGGCCGAGGAAGTTGGTGGCGACCAGGGCAGCCAACTGGGCCCGGTTCGCGGCGACCAGCGCTGGGTGCACCGTCATGGCGTACGCGGTTTCGTAGGCGGCGACCGCTGCTTTGGCTTGGCCCGCAGCCTCCTCGGTCTGGGCTGCGGTGGCATGCAGCCACGCGACGTAGGGCGCGGCCGCGGCGGCCATGGTGGCCGCGGCGGCACCCAGCCACGGTCCGCTGATCAGGCTGGCGATCACCGCGTCGAAGGCGCTTGCCGTCTCACTCAGGCCGACGGCGAGCCCGTCCCACGCGGCCGCGGCGGCCAGCATCGATCCCACTCCCGGCCCTGCGTACATGCGCCCGGAGTTGATCTCGGGCGGCAATGCCCCATACACGTTGGTAGTGCTTTCAGCGCGCCGCTACCGCGTTGGCGGCCTCGGTTGCCGCATAGCAGCCCCCGCCGGCTGCCAGGGTGCTGACGAAGAGCTGGTGAAATGCGGCGGCCTGCCCGCTGATTGCCTGGTAGAGGGCACCATGCGCGGCGAACTGCGCCGCGGTCAGCGCCGACACCTCGTCGGCTGCGGCAGGCACCACACCGGTGAGGGGGGCGGCAGCGGAAGCGTTGCTCGCGTTCATCGCGGCGCCGATCGACTCAAGGTTTCCCGCGGCCGATGTCAGCAGTTCAGGCTGGCTGGTCACGAATGAGGACATGACCGTTAGCTTGCCGTCGCCCGGCATTGCTGTCTGTCGGCTGAGCGGCCCCTAGCCGGGTTGAATCGCGGTGTCCTCCGATCGCCGGATGCGCCGTCCCCCGGTCAGGCAGGCGGCGATGACAGCAGTCGTTCGGCGGCGGTGTAGGGGTCGTCGCGTCCGTCGACCACCGACTCGGCAAGCACGTCCAGATCGGTGCGGGTCCGAAGTCGCGTTTGTGCCAGCGACAGGATCTGCGCCCGGGCCCGGGCCAGCCGGCGGGCACGGTTGTCCGAGCGGTGGTGAGCATCGATTGCCGCCACCAGATCGTCGAGCCCCTCACCACGGGCGGCGATCAGACTGACGATCGGCGCACTGGTTTCGCCGCGCAGGTCGCGTACGGTCTGCTGGGCGCCGTCCCGGTCGGCCTTGTTCACGGCCACGATGTCGGCGACTTCCAGCAGGCCGGCTTTGGCGGCCTGCACCGCGTCACCCGCCCCGGGATTGAGGATGACGACGGTGGGGTCGGCGACGGCGGCGATCTCAATCTCGGACTGTCCCACCCCTACCGTCTCCAGCAGCACGATGTGATAGCCGATGGCCCCGAGCAACCGGATGGCGGCAGGGACCGCCGCGGCGAGGCCACCGAGATGACCCCGGCTGGCCACCGAGCGGATCAGGACGTCAGAGTCGTTGATGTGCGCCGTCATTCGGATGCGGTCGCCCAACAGTGCACCGCCACTGAAGGGTGACGACGGGTCCACGGCCAGCACAGCCACCCGGCGCTGCCGCTGCCGATAGGCGCCGACCAGTGCGCCGATCGTCGTCGACTTGCCGGCGCCCGGCGGGCCGGTGATCCCGATAACGCGCACCGGTGTGGCCGGGCCGATGCCCTGCAGCACCTCGTCCCGGCGATCGCCCTCGACGAGGCTGAGCAGCCGGCCGGCGGCACGGGGAGACCCGTTGCGCGCCTGCGTGATCAGATCGGAGACGTCCACGACGGCGTTAAGGAGCGGGGGCCGTCGCTACCACGGCTTCAGGCACATGGTTCTTCTCCAGAACACAAGTAGATGAGAAAATCATTCTCACATCACGAGAGCAGGAGTTGCAATCAACGCTGAACTGCGAATGAGCCTTTAGTGTATCAAAGTGCCCCGGTACACGGTTTCAGGATTATCTATGTTTCAGGTGTCAACGCAGCTGTAGCAAATTTTCAGACTACTGCTGCCTTAAGATCAAAAACCGCTCAGGTCAGACGCACTGCCCTTGAAAGCCACCACTACGTCATTGAGGTCCACCGTTGGTGTTGTACCCGGACCACTCGGCGCACAGTCTGTGAGATTGCCGCAGTTCATGGCCAAGGAGCCGATGCTGTCGACCGGGTAGGCGGGGTCGGAAGGGTCGGCGATCGCCGGCGCCGCCAGTCCAACGGCGGCACCGAGGACGATAGCTCCGCTGACCAGCAATTTCGTGATCATTCATTCTCCTTTTGGGGGTTGACGATATTGTACGCTGCTTTCATATTGAACGGCTGCAGTCGCGACTTCGTTAAAGCGAATCGAGCGTCTGCTCCAACCCAGGTGGTCCGTAGTAGTGGACCGCGATATGGATGAAGTTGACCGCCTGCTGCACGGTGAAATTCACGTTCGCATTGTCTCTGATGAGCATGTTGGACATCGCCGTGATCCCCTTCATGGTGGGGTGTCCGGCGAGGTAGTCAGCTATGCCGTGACCGACCCTGATCGCTGCCGCGGAGTCGGTATAGGGGATCCCGTAACGGTCCACGGCCTCTAGAAACCTCTGGTCGCAGAAGGCCGCGTCGTAACCAGCGTCTTCGCAGGCCGTCACCGCCTTCGCCAGCGGCACCACCGGCGACGGCAACCCGACGAGTGCGGCCAAGGCGACGAACACCGCAAACAGCATCTTGGTCCAGGTCTTCACCAGTCCACGCCCATACCGTTGCTCATGCAGTGCTCTCCCATTGCCCCGCGCCTGTCTGGCGACTGCCAACCGAATCGAGCCTAGGTTCGGCAGACGGGGCCGACCAGGGTCTTTTGGCCTCAGCTGGGGTGCGAGATCACATCGAATCGGGCCGCTATCCGGGTGGTGCCATCAGGTCACGCGGGACAGCCTTGGTCGAACGCTCGCTTACACTGCCGCATCAAGCCCCGGGGCCGACATTGGGAGGTAGCACCGGCGATGACCGAATGTGCGACTCAACGGGAGGGGGCTATTGCAGTCCCCGGCGGGAACGTCTGGTTCAAACGGGTCGGCCGCGGGAGTGGCCGGTCACTGCTGGTGGTCCACGGCGGGCCGGGGCTGCCGCACTACTACCTGAGCGCACTGAAGCGCCTGGCCGACGAGCGTGAGGTGATCTTCTGGGATCAGCTCGGCTGCGGCAACTCCGACCGCCCGTCGAATCCGGACCTGTGGACGATGGAAAGGTCGGTCGCCGAAATGGATGCGGTCGTTACCGCCTTGGGGCTTGGCGCTTTCCACATTTTCGGCAACTCCTGGGGTGGCATGCTGGCACAGCAGTATGTCCTGGACATGTCGCCGATGGCCGTCAGCCTGACCATCTCCAACAGCGCCGCGTCCATCCCCGTGTTCGCCGAGAATGTGATCCGGCTGAAATCCGAACTGGACGCCGCCACGCAGGACGCCATCGATCGCCACGAAGCTGCCGGCACCACCGATTCCGCGGAATACCAGGCGGCAATCACTACCTGGAACGAAACGTATCTGTGCCGGAAGCGGCCCTGGCCGGACGATCTCTACCGGGCCTTCCAGAACATCGGCACCGAGATCTTCCAGACCATGTTCGGGCCCAGCGACTTTCACATCGTCGGTACGATCCGGGACTGGGATGTGGTCGACCGGCTCGGTGAGCTCAGCGTGCCGACCCTGCTGCTCTCCGGCAGGTTCGACGAATGCTCCCCGGAGCACATGCGGGAGATGCACCAGCGCATCAAGGGCTCGCGCTTCGAGTTCTTCGAGCACACCGCCCACCTGCCCTTCATCGAGGAGCCCGACCGCTTCGACGCAGTGATGCGTGACTTCTTGCGCCGGCACGACGGAGCTTGACCGCCAGCGAATGCGGGTACAGGCCAGCTGTGGTTGGCTACGAACGATGAAGTTGCGGCGCGATCGTAATAAGGGGGACGCGTTGTTGAAGCGCGAGGTCGCGGCCAGTCTGCGGGTTGCCGTCAACGATCCCACGGCCCTCGAGTTTCAGATCGCGGTCGCCTCGCTCCCCGGTCTGCAGATCGACGAGTCGCTGACGGTGACCTTGGACGGCAAGCCGGTAGCGGTGCGCGAGATCAGCGGCGAGCACGGCACCCGTATCCACACCGCCGACGTCGAGACGGGCGAGCTACAGGTCAAATACGAAGCCACGGTAACCGGACGAGCCGATCCGATCGCGGTCAGAGACCTCGACGTCTCGACCTATCTGCGGCCCAGCCGTTACGCCGAGGCCGACAAGTTCTTCGGATTCGCGGCCACCGAGTTCGGCCAGTACACCAACTCCGTCACGCTGCTCGAGAAGGTCTCGTCGTGGGTGGGCACCAGGCTGAAATATGTTCCGGGGTCCAGCGATCCGATCGACGGGGCGACCGACACCCTGTTGGCCGGCGCCGGGGTATGCCGCGACTACGCACATCTCGTCGTGGCGTTGCTCCGTGCGGTCAACGTCCCGGCCCGTCTGGTCGCGGTGTACGCACCCGGATGCGATCCGATGGACTTCCACGCCGTGGCCGAAGCACTGATCGACGGGCAATGGCAGGTGGTGGATGCGACCTGCCTGGCGCCGCGTCAGACGATGCTGCGCATCGCCACCGGGCGCGACGCCGCCGACACCGCCTTTCTCGACAACCACGGCGGCGCAATCGAGTTGACCGAGGCGGTGATCACCGCCATCACCGCCGACCCGCTGCCGCGCGATTCGGTGGAAGATCTGGTGGCGTTGGGCTGACGGTCAGTTCTTGCCTTCGTTGAGCTTGCTGACGATGGCCCGGAAGTCTTCGGTCACGAACGACTGATGCTCTGCCGACAGCGCATAGTCCAGGCTGGCCAGCACGGCGCGTTCCAGGTGGATGTTGAGCACCCGCTTGGTGCTTTCCACCGCCTGCTGCGGCAACTCCATGATTTTCGTGGCGCACTCCACCGCGGCGGCGAACGGATCGTCGGCCACGTGGTTGGCCAGGCCGAGTTCGACCGCCCGTTGCGCACGAATCCTGGTGCCGGTCAAGGCGTACTCCTTGGCCAGCATCAGGCTGATGTGCAACGGCCACGTCAGGGGCCCACCGTCGGCGGCCACCAGCCCCACCTGCACATGCGGGTCGGCGAGAAACGCGTCCGGCGCGATGTAGACGATGTCGCTCAGCGCCACCAGGCTGCACCCCAGCCCCACGGCGGGGCCGTTGACTGCCGCGATCACCGGAATTCGGCACCTGGCCATGCCGAGGACGATTTCTCTTCCGTCGCGAATGGTCTTGGCGCGCAGGTCAGCATCTTCGGCCAGCTCGGCCAGATACGCGAAGTCCCCGCCGGCCGAGAATGCCTTCCCGCTCCCGGTGATCACCGCCGCCCGCGCGGACGCGTCGTCAGTCAGTCGCTGCCACAGCCGTGCCAGCCCGACGTGCAGATTGTCGTTGACCGCGTTGAGGTCATCCGGGCGGTTGAGCGTGATGATCCGCAGCGCCCCCTCCGAGCGGACGTCGATTTCGCTTGGCATGTCGTACATTTCAGACTCCCAACCCCAGGATTCGCGCGGCGATGATGTTCTTCTGTATCTGCGACGTCCCGCCCATCACGCTCTGCGCGCGGCTGTACAGGTAGGCGCTGAACAATCCGTCGTCGCGGGTTCCGCCGACGGCCAGCGCGGCGTGCCCGACGGACTGCTCCACCCAGGTCATCAGCAGCTTGTCCAGCGAGCCCTCGGGGCCGTGCGACACGCCGTCGAGTTGCTCGGACAGCCGGCGCCGCACGTGGTGCGTCAGCATCTCGGCCTGCACCGCAGCCCACGCCACCTCGTCTTTCACGGGGTCGCCCACCTCGCCGCCACTACGCGCCACCAACTCCGCGACCAGCTTGTTGTACCGGGCCGCGTAACCCAGCGTGGACGGCTCCCGCTCGTGGCCGACGACCGTCATCGCCACCGCCCACCCGTCACCGGGGCTACCCACCATGCGCTCTGCCGGAACGGTGGCGCCGTCGAAGAACACCTGTCCGAACTCGTTGGTGACGCCGTTGATCATCTGCAGCGGACGCTGCTGCACCCCAGGCTGTTTCATCGCCAACACGAACGCCGACAGGCCGCGGTGCCGCCTTGCGTCCGGGTCGGTGCGCGCCAGCAGCAGGCACCAGTCGGCGACGTCGGAGTAGCTGGTCCAGATCTTGTGTCCGTGGATCAGGTAGTTGTCACCGTCGCGGGTGGCGGTGGTGGTCAGCGACGCGAGGTCCGAGCCCGCGCCCGGCTCACTGAACCCCTGGCACCAGCGTTCGGAACCGTTGATGATGCCGGGCAGGAACCGTCTTCGCAGTTCGTCGCTGCCGTGGCGGCCGATTCCCATGACCAGATAGCCCACGCTGGGCCGCGGTGGGGCCCCGGCGCGGGCCAACTCCTCGTCGACGATGACGTCGTAGACCGGCGGCAGTTCCAAGCCGCCGTACTCACGCGGCCAGGACAATCCGAAGAAGCCCTCTTCGTAGAGCGCGCGATGCCAGTCCGCCTGGCGGGCCCAGTACTGGTCCCCCGAGACGCTGAACTCTCTGGCGTGCAACGAAAGCCAGTCGCGCAACCGGTGGCGGAACTCGGCTTCCTGCGGCGAGTCACGAAAGTCCACGGCCGACCTCCTGCAAGGTGACCGGCCACAGCTCCGTGGACGTCAACGCCCGGCGCAGATACACGTGCACCAGGCATTCCCAGGTGTTGCCGATGCCGCCGTGCACCTGCATCGCGGTCTCGCACACGGTCCGAGTGGCGCGGGCGCAATAGATTTTCGCGACCCGGGCGGCCCGGACGGCTTCGGCGGAGCTCAGTTCGTCGACCGCCCAAGCGGCGTGGCGCAGCACGCTCACCGATCCTTCGATCAGGGCCAGGCTTTCGGCCAGCAGATGCGCGATGGCCTGATAGGAACCGATCGGCTTGCCGTACTGCGCACGGATTTTGGCGTAGTCGCAGGCCAGGGCCTGCGCGCCGCGAGCGGTCCCGACCAGGTCTGCCGCCGTGCCGGCCAGTGCCAGCGCCTGCCATCGATCGACGCCCTCGGCGGGCACTTCACCCAACTCCACGGCCTCATCAGTGATTTCCGCGCAGACCCGGGTCAGGTCCGCGCCGTGCCCCACGTCCGCGATGCCCGCCGCAAAAACCGTTGTGCCCGAGAGCCATGACGCGCGCCGGTATCCGCGAGCGTCGAAAGCCCGCCCGCCCGCCGCGATCGTCGCGGCGCCGGCATCGGAGCCCATCCGGCACGCCAAGTCGTCGGCCAACACCGGCCCGAGAAACGGTGCGTCGACCAGACCGCGCCCGAATTCCTCTGCGACGAGGGCGACTTCGACGCCGGAGGCCCCGTCGGATCGCAACGAGCGCCAGCCCGTCATCTCGATCTGCTTGTCCAGGCGGGAGATTCGGCTCTGGTCGGCCAGGTCTTGCACCGAGGCCGGACCGAGGTCGTCGGCCATCTTGGCCGCGGCGTCACGCAGTTGCTGTTGTTCAGCTGTCAGACGTACATCCATAGCTCTCCTTGAGCACTCTGCGCAACACCTTGCCCGACGGCAGGCGGGGGATATCGGACACGAACACCACGCGGCTCAGACGCTTGTAAGACGCGAGGTGCGCGTCCACCCGGGCGGCGAGGTCATCGGCTGCGACCGGGCCGCGGGTGGCCACCGCGGCGACGACGGCTTCACCGTTGGCGCCGTCGGGAACGCCGAAGACCGCGCAGTCCTTCACCGCCGGATGACCGTGCAGCACGGTTTCGATTTCGGCCGGCGCGACCTGGAACCCGCGCACTTTGATCATTTCCTTGAGGCGGTCGGTGATTCGCAACCAGCCGTCGGAGTCGAGCCATCCGACGTCGCCGGTCCGGTACCAGTCGCCCTGCAGCACATCCGCGGTCTCCTCCGCCGGGAGATAGCCCGCCATCAGCGAATCGGACCGCGCCTGGATTTCGCCGACCTCACCCGGACCGGCCGGCTCGCCGGTCTCCAGCGAGACCACCCGCAGTTGGACGCCGGGCACCGCGCGCCCGACGGAATCCAGGCGCGCGCCGTCGCGCGGATTGCAGGCGATCACCGGCAATTCGGTGGTGCCGTAGGCCGGAACCCAGCGGGTACCGGTGCGCCGGGTCACCGTCTCGGCGATGCTGGCGGTGACGGGCGTGGCACCCCACATGATGTAGCGCAGCGAGGACAGGTCGTAGGCCTCGAGTTGGGGGTGCGACGCGATGGCCAGTGCGATCGGTGCGACGGCCATTTCTATCGTGATGCGGTCGGTTTCGATGTGCCGCAGCATCCGGTCGACGTCGAAGCGCGGGTGCAGCCGCAACCACGCGCCGGTGCGCAGCGCCGTGAGGATGTTGAGCAGGCCCAGGATGTGCGACGGCGGCGTGGTGATCTGCAGGCGGTCCCGGTCGGTCAAGCCCAGCGCTTTGCGCCAGTGCCCTACCGCCGCATTCAACGATGCGTGGGTGTGGCGGACGGCTTTCGGCAGGCCGGTGGTACCGGAACTGAACACCAGCACCGCATCGCCGGCCGGTCGGGTGGCGGTGTGCACGGGTTCTGCCGGTGTCAGTGGCTCATCGAGATGCAGCATGGGCATCAGGCCGGCCAGCACCGGATGGTCACCGACCGCGTCGGCCGGGTGGGTCAGCGCCAGCGCGTGCTCGACCTCGCCGCGTTTCCAGGCCGGGCTGATCAGGACCGCTGCCGCGCCGAGTCGCCAAATCGCGTGTACCGCGATGACGAACTCCGGCCGGTTGGATGCCATGACCGCGACCCGCTGCCCGGCGCCGACGCCGCGCGACCGTAGGGTCGCGGCCAGTCTGCCGGTCAACGCATCGAGGTCGCGCAGGCCAAAGTGCCGATCCTCGAACGCGAGCGCGGCCGATTCGGTCACGTCTCGATCCCTCCGGCGGTCTTGAGAAGGTCCTATCTTCTAGTGAGAATAGTATTCTCAATAGTGAAGAATACAAGTGCGTGGAAGGTGCGTATGACGGAGGCCGCCGTGGTGACGATCCACCTCGACCGCAGGAAAGTCTCGGTGCCGCTGGTCCCCGGCGAGACCTTGCTGGAAACCGCGCGCCGCGCGGGTCTGGACCCGCCGTTCAACTGCGAGGCCGGCAACTGCGGTACCTGCATGGCCAGGCTCACCGAGGGCAGCGCGACCATGCGCGTCAACGATGCCCTGGACGACGACGAGGTGGCCGACGGCTACATTCTGACGTGCCAGGGCATTCCGGACACGACGCCGATCACCGTTCATTACGAGTAGCCACGAAAGGCTGGCGACCATGGCCAAAGGCATCATCTACGTCGAGACGTATCCCAGCTCGCCGGACCGCGACCAGGAATACAACACCTGGTACGACGAGGTCCACCTGCCGGAACTCGTGGCCATCGACGGGATCGTCTCGGCACGCCGGCTGCGGCCGGTCAACGGCGAAGGGCCCTACCTCGCCCTCTATGAGATCGAGGGTGACGATCTGCAAGCGGTGCTGCAGAGCATGAGCGCAGCCAAACTGACCATGTCCAGTGCTCTACAACTCGACCCGCCGCCGATTCCGCGGTTGCTCGAGGTGATCGCCGACTGCCATCAGAAAGGCTAGACCGGCGCCTGGATGGCGATCACCTGTTGCGGGGTGAACACCACCTGCCGCCCGGTGTCCGCGGAGTCGGCATCCCAGCGAACTGAGGCGGTGCCGGAGAGCTGAAGCGTTGCGCCGCTGTCGAAGTCGGTGAACAGCAGCGCGGCCGTGGGGTCGGCGAACAAGTTCCCGAAACTGTTGAACATGTTGTTGCCCGGGTAGTCGGGCCACCACAACTGCCCGGATGCGACGCGGACAAAGCCGGCCGGACCACCGCGGTGGGATGCATCATTGCCCGAGACGGGGTGCGTCGTACCGAGGAAGAACGTGTCGGCCGCGCGCACGAGATCGGCGTCTGCCGAACGTAAATCACTGCCGTGAAACACTTCTGGGCGTTCATCGGCAGAGCTCGAGGCACCGAGGCGCAACTGCCGGGGCGTGATGTACTGCGGGCAGTTGCCGTAGGCCTGGTCCACATCGATCACCAGCCCGCCGGAATCTGCATCAGTCAGTAGGCCGTTGACGCGCAGGCGCCGCCGGGTCGCGAAGTCCATCACGACCAGGCCTATCGGCTGGTTCCCGGGCAACCCGCGTAACGGGTCTGCCGCCCGCGGTGTGGTCTCTACCAGCAGCCGGGTGGGCGAGCCGACCCGCAGGAAGCCGGGAGCGCCGGACAGCGGCGACACCCACAGCCGTCCGGACCGGTCACGAGCGGTCAGGGCCGCAAATGTCGCCTTGGCAAGGAAAGCGGCCGTGCCGGCGCGCAACTCGCCGGCGGCGACCATCGGGGCGAGGCGCGCCGCCGTCGCCTTCACGCCCGCCTGATGCTGCACGGCAAGCTCGCCGGCATGGAAGCCGACCGCGGCCTCTCGACGATCGTGTCCCATCGGATCAGCTCCCTCTTCGCTGCGGAAGGAACTGCGATCGTCGCGGAAGTATTCCCCGGCTAGCTTTCCAGCGTGGGCGGCGGACGGTAATCGGGTTGGTAGCCCCACACGTGGATCGGACTGCCGACCAGTCGCATATCCCCCGCCGAGACCACCACCTCCGGGGTCGCCTCGAGGGCCTCGGGGAGCGTCCGGACGGCTGCCGCGGGCACTCCCAGTGGGCGCAGCCGCCGTTCCCAGCTTGCCGCGGTGTCGGCCGCCAACGCCGACGTGACCGCGGCCAGCACCTCCTCGCGCCGGGCGACCCGCTGGGTCATGGTCTCGAACCCGTCGATGCCGGCCTCGGCGGCGAAGGATTTCCAGAATCCATCGTGCGTGATGAACAGTGCCAGATATCCGTCGGCGGTCGGAAACAGTTGGGCTGGAACGTAATACGAGTGGGCGCCGTAGGGACGGCGCTGTGGCTCGGTGCCGTCGTTGAGATAGGCGGCGGCATGGTAGTTCAGTTGCGAAAACATCACGTCGCGCAGCGACACGTCTACCTGTCCGCCGCTACCGGAGACGATCTTGGCCAGCAGGCCGAGCGCCGCGCACATTCCGGTGGAGTTGTCGGCCGAGGAGTAGCCCGGCAGGGTCGGCGGGCCGTCGGGGTCGCCGGTCAGCGCGGCGATGCCGACGCCGGCCTGCACCACGTAGTCGAACGCCGGGTCGTCGCCGCCGTTCAGTCCAAAGCCGGTGATGGCGACGCACACGATCCGGTCGTTGTGCCGGCGCAGCGCCTCGTAGCTGAGCCCCAGCCGGCGAATCGCCGACGGTTTCAGATTCACCAGCAGGGCATGCGATTTCGCGACGAGATCACCGAGCCGCCGTTGCCCCTCCGGTGAGTTCAGGTCGAGACAGATGCTGGACTTGTTGCGATTGAGGCTGGCGAAGTAGCTGTCCCCGACACCTCGGGAGATCTCACCGCCGGCCGGCTCGATCTTGGTCACCTCAGCACCCAGATCCGCCAGCAGCATGGTGGCATACGGGCCGGCCAGCATCGTGCCGACTTCCAGGATCCGGATCCCCGCCAGCGGCCCCGTTCCCTCGCGAGCAGACGCAAAATCGCCCTGGAACACGTGCTCCAGGGTACTTTTGCGTCTGCTCACCGAAGCTCCGCGGCCAGTTCGGCGATCATCTCCCGGGTCCGGCGTTTGGATGCGATCAGTTCGTCGCGGTTGTCACCGATCGGCAAGAGCCGCACCGACAGATCGGTCACGCCGGCGTCGGCGAAACGACGCATCCGGGCCAGGATCTGTCCCGGGTCACCGGCCGCGCACAGGTCACCGACATCGCGGGCGTCGCCACGTTCGAGCAGGCGCTGATAGTTCGGCGACACCTCCGCCTCACCGAGGATACGATTGGCGCGCTCCTTCGCGGCATCGACTTCTGAAGGCGCACAAAGACATACCGGGATACCCGCGACGATGCGCGGCGCCGGGCGACCGGCATCCGCGGCGGCCTTGGTGATCTTCGGTGCGATGTGGTCCCCGATGGCCCGCTCGTCGGCCATCCACAACACGGTGCCGTCGGCCAGCTCACCGGCGATCTGCAACATCACCGGTCCCAGCGCGGCGACCAGCACCGGCATCGGGGGATCGGCCGCAAGCACGGTCGGATTGTGCACCGTGAACGAATCATTTTCGACGTCAACCGATCCCGGTCCGGCGGTGGCGGCGTTGAGCACCTGTAGATAGTCGCGGGTGTAGGCCGCCGGCTTCTCGTACGGCAACCCGAGCATGTCGCGGATGATCCAGTGATGTGACGGCCCGACTCCGAGCGCCAGCCGGCCGCCCGCCACCGCATGCATCGAGAGCGCTTGGCGCGCAAGGGCAATCGGATGCTGGGCCTGCAGCGGTACCACCGCGGTGCCCAGCTCGATGCGCGAGCTGTGCGCGGCCATCAGCGACACCATGGTCAGGCAGTCGAAGTCGTCGGGCACCTGCGGCATCCACGCGGTGTCCAGTCCCGCCGCTTCGGCCCATTCGATGTCAGCGATCAGTTTGGCCACCTTGCGGGCCATGTCACCCCGCTCGGCGCCGATCATCACTCCGACGCGCACGGTTCCTCCTGTGCGGGTTCCGGCGTTCCGGTCAGCGCGCGGATGTCGCGAACCAGGACGTCCAGTGACGTTCCGGTGGGAAACACCGCGGCCGCGCCGGCGGACAGCAGCTTGGGCACGTCGGCATGCGGGATGGTGCCGCCGACGACGACGGCGATGTCCGCGGCATCGGCGGCGCGCAGGGCCTCGATGGTGCGCGTTGTGAGGGCCAGGTGCGCGCCGGACAGGATACTCAAGCCCACCACGGCGACGTCTTCCTGCACCGCGATCGACGCGATGTCTTCGATGCGCTGCCGGATGCCGGTGTAGATGACCTCGAAGCCCGCGTCACGCAGGGTGCGGGCGACGATCTTGGCGCCGCGGTCGTGTCCGTCCAGACCGGGCTTGGCGACCAGGATCCGGGCGGCCATCTAGAACACCACCGGTTGCTGAAACTCGCCCCAGACGGCCTTGAGCGCGGAGACCATCTCGCCCACCGTGCAATAGGCGTTGGCGCAGTCGATCAGCTTGTGCATCAGGTTGTCGGTTCCCTCGGCACTGCGCGACAACGCGGCAAGAGCAGATTCGACTGCGGCACTGTCTCTTTCGGCCTTCACTTTGGAGAGCCGCTTGAGCTGCAGGTCGCGCCCTTCGGCATCGAGTTCGTAGCTGACGATGTCGGGTCCGGGGTCCGGCCCGGGCTCCTGCGACACGAACCGGTTGACCCCGACCACCGGACGGGCGCCCGACTCGATGTCCTGGTGAATCTTGTAGGCCTCGTCGGCGATCAGACCTTGCAGATAGCCGTCTTCGATCGCGCTGACCATGCCACCGTGCTGCTCGAGGTCGGCCATGATCTCGATGATGCGGGCCTCGGTGGCGTCGGTGAGCGCCTCGACGAAATAGGAGCCACCCAACGGGTCGGCGACCGCGGCGACGCCGGTTTCATAGGCGAGGATCTGCTGGGTGCGCAGGGCCAGGGTGGTGGACTCCTCCGACGGCAGCGCGAACGGCTCGTCCCAGGCCGCCGTGAACATCGACTGGACCCCGCCCAGAACCGCTGCCATCGCCTCATAGGCCACTCGCACCACGTTGTTCTGCGCCTGGGGCCCGTATAGCGATGCGCCGCCGCAGACGCAGCCGAACCGGAACATCGACGCCCTGTCTTTGCTGGAGCCGTAGCGCTCCCGCACGATCGTGGCCCAGCGTCGCCGTCCCGCACGGTATTTGGCGACCTCTTCGAAGAAGTCGCCGTGGGTGTAGAAGAAGAAGGAGATCTGCGGCGCGAATTCGTCGATGCTCATCCGCCCGCGTTCCACCACGGTGTCGCAGTAGGTGACGCCGTCGGCCAGGGTGAACGCCATCTCCTGCACCGCGGTAGCGCCGGCGTCCCGGAAGTGCGCACCCGCCACCGAGATTGCGTTGAACCTCGGCACCTCCGCGGCACAGAACTCGATGGTGTCGGCGATCAGCCGCAGCGACGGCTCGGGCGGCCAGATCCAGGTCCCGCGCGACGCGTACTCCTTGAGGATGTCGTTCTGGATGGTTCCGGTGAGCTTGGCCCGGGGTATCCCTTTGCGCTCGGCGGCGGCAACGTAGAAGGCCAGCAGGATGGCCGCGGTGCCGTTGATGGTCATGCTCGTGCTGAGTTTGTCCAGCGGGATGCCGTCGAACAAGATCTGGAAGTCGGCCAGCGTGTCGACCGCGACGCCGACCCGGCCGACCTCTTCACCGAAGTCGGGATCGTCGGAGTCGTATCCGCACTGGGTGGGCAGATCAAGCGCGACGGACAAGCCGGTGCCGCCCTGATCCAGCAGATAGCGGTAGCGACGATTGGACTCTTCGGCGGTGCCGAACCCCGAGTACTGGCGGAAGGTCCACAACTTGCCGCGGTATCCGGACGCGAAGTTGCCCCGGGTGAATGGGTACTCGCCGGGCGGCGGGGGCTCGGTGCGCCGATCCGCCGGTCCATACACCGGCGCGAGCGGGATGCCCGATGGGGTCTGGGCTGCGTTATCCATCAGTGCATAACGTACTTGCAAAAAAAGAGAATGCCAATACCACGGTTTGAGCTGGTCATATGCTTCCGCGGGAAGCTTTTGGCCGGGCGCCGCGGCCCCCCATCCGCCCGCAGGAAGCGGGTGCCGGCGCGCGGTGGAAACGTGTGAGGATGCCCACATCCGGTGACGCCCGGCCCGACGGCGCTGCGCCGCTCCCCACCACCGGTCAAGTGCGCAAACGCCGCCGATCACAGCAGCGGGCTCCCGACATCCGGCCGTCGCGCGAGCACTGCAGTGGTCCCGGCCGTGTCTTAGGCTCAGTACGCGCCAAACAAAGCGCGGAACAAACTGCCCCCGCCACCGGTTCGTTATCGGCGGAACCCGCCAACGAAAAGAGCCGACCTTGAGCTGCACTCGATTGCCTGCCCTGTCGTTTCCTCGGGTGGCTCCCTGGCTGGCCGCGGTCGTCTTGTCGGTAGTGGGCCTGGTCGGACCACCGGCCGGCGGCATGGCGCGAGCCGGTGCCGATCCGGGATGTCCGGATGTCGACGTGGTGTTCGCCCGCGGGACTTTCGAGGCGCCCGGGGTCGGAGCCACCGGGCAAGCGTTCGTCGATGCCCTCAATGCGCGTCTGGTCGGCAAGACCGTTGCCGTCGACCCGGTGAATTATCCCGCGTCGCTGGACTTTGGCCGGGCTGTCGACGGGGTGGCCGATGCCAGCACCAAGGTCGAGTCCTCCGCCGCGAAGTGCCCCAACACCAAAATCGTGCTGGGCGGCTATTCCCAGGGCGCCGCCGTCGCCGCGTACACCACCACCGACAACGTGCCGGACGGCGTTGACCTGCCCGATGGGATAACCGGGCCCATGCCGCCCGCCGTCGCTGCCAAGGTCGCCGCGGTGGTGCTCTTCGCGCCCCCCTCCGACTGGTTCCTGCACTTGGTCGACCGCGACGCACCGCCGATCAGCATCGGCCCGCTGTACGCCGCCAAGACCCTTCAACTCTGCGCCGATGGAGACGTGGTGTGCTCGCCCGGCGGGCGTGACCGCGCCGCCCACAGCACCTACCGGGACAACGGAATGGCCAACCAGGCCGCCGATTTCACCCGGAACGCGCTCGTTCTGCGCTAACCCTGGCCGGCCCCGGCCGCAAGGTAGCGCGACGGTCAATCGACCGGCACGTCGAGGATCGGGCGGTGCACGCCGGCACCGGGGCCGTCGAAATGCCACCACTCACCGGCGTAGACGGTCAAGCCCCCGTAGTTCATGGCGTCGCGCAGTCGCTTGCGGTTGGCCTGCGCTTCGACGCTGACGTCTTGGCTCAAAGCGTTTGCGCGCGAGGTGAAATCGTCGAAATCGGTGCCCATGTCGGAAAGGCAGATTCCGGTGACCAGCCGCTGAGGTGGGCACTGCGGCTGGGCACCGGTGTAGGTGACGTCCACCGAACGCCCCGATTCGTGACTGGTCGCGTACGGACCGGGCCGCGCCACCCAGGCCGGATTGGGGACGATCTGGAACATCTTGACCTGTACCTCGTGCGGCCGGTAGCAGTCCCAGAAGACCAGCACGTGCCCCTGCGGCCGTAGCGCATTGGCCGCGGCGGCCAGGCCGGGCGCCAGAGACTGATGCACCAGACACCGCGCGTCGGCCGGGTATAGCTGCGTCTTGGTGAAGTTGTTGGTCGTCGCATACCGCAGGTCGACGATCGCGTCCGGAACCACGGTGCGCAGATCGACGAACCCGGCGGCGTGCGCCTCCTGGCTCAGCGGTGGTACGCCGGGCCCGGACGGGGCAGTGGTACCGGCAGGCCGGACGGCCACCACCGTCCCCCCGGCATCCGACCGCGAGCCGGGTCCAGCCGAGTGGGCCGGCTGGCAGGCAGCTGACGCGGCAACGAGCGCCGCCGCGGCGACCGACAGCAGAGGCTTGCGACCACTCACCTGGCCATTGTCCCGGCCCGCCCAGCACTGCGCCGGCAGCGCCACGCCAACCCGGTGGCCCGGCACGAAATACTCCTTGCGGTCGAACTAGTTTCAACGTACCGTGAAACTATGACGAACGCGCTCAATGGCCCCCAGACCACGGGCCGGGAGTACCGCAACCTGAGCGAGCCGCAGTACCGCTCCCGGCGGGACTGCAACGTGCCGGTCGCCATGCGCGACGGCACCACGCTGCTGGCCGACGTCCATCGACCCGACGCGGCGGGCCGCTTCCCCGCCCTGCTGGCCGCGTCGCCCTATCCGCGGGAGATGCAGGACTTCGGTGCTCCGGCCGGGTTCATCGAAGCCGGGGTGACCGACTTCTGGGTGCCACGCGGTTACGCGCACGTCATCGCCAATGTGCGCGGCACCTGCGGATCCGGCGGAACCTTCGGCTTCTTCGATGCACAGGAACGGCGCGACATGTACGACCTCGTCGAGTGGGTTGCCGCGCAGCCGTGGTGCGACGGGAATGTGGGCATGATCGGCATCAGCTACTTCGCCATGTCCCAACTCGAGGCGGCCGTCGAGCGGCCCCCGCATCTCAAAGCGATCTTCCCCGTTGCCGTGACCGCGGACCTCTACGAAGCCGCCAGCCATCACGGCCTGTTCAGTTCATCCTTCGTCACGCCGTTCCTGTCGATGATCGGGCTGACCTCCGAGCGCAGCGACCGGCTGTGGCGCAGCGTGCCGGTGAGCATCGCCCGGCGGTTGCTGCACACCCCCCGGCTGCACAGGAAGTTTGCGTCCATGAACGGCGAGTCCGCGGTCACCATGCTGCGCCAGCTGATCAAACTTCCACACGACCCGCATCCGTGGGACGAGCTGTGGCACGACGCAGCGGTCAATCACCCTATCCGGGACGAGTGGTGGGACGAACGAAACCTGTTGCCCCTGCTCAAGGAAGTCGACATCCCGGTGTACCTGGGGTGTGACTGGGAAAACGTACCGCTGCACCTGCCGTCGACCTTCGCTGCGTGGAACGGCTTGTCGGACAACGCTTGTGTGCGGATGGGGATGCTGGGCAAGTTCGGTCTGACCTGGCCCTGGGAAAGCATGCACACCGAAGCGCTGGCCTGGTACGACCATTGGCTCAAGGGACGCGACACCGGAATTCTCGACGGCCCGCCGATCCGGTACTTCCTGCCCGGTGCCGACGAATGGCGCACCGCTGAGTCATGGCCGCCACCGGAGGCGACGCATCGCGAGCTGGCGCTGCGCGCCGACGGCACTCTCGGTGCGGACGAAGGCGATTCGGGATCTCGGGACTATCTGGTGCTGGGCGCCGGACTCGGTCGCGCCAAGCCCAGCAAGATCGATCCACCGTCGTCACTGACCTGGACCAGCGCCGCGTTGACCGAAGCGCTCGACGTGGTCGGTGACTTCGAGCTGCGCCTGGTCGCCGCCGCGACGGCGATCGACACCGCGTGGCTGGTGACCCTGCAGGACGTGGCGCCCGACGGCGAAATCGAGGACGTGACCGCCGGTTGGCTGCGGGCCAGCCTGCGGGAGGTCGACGAGACGGCCAGCCGGCCCGGTGCGCCGGCACTGCCCTGCCGGAACCCGCTGGCGGTGCCCGTCGGAAAAGACGTCGAGTATCGAATCCCGTTGGTGGCCAACGCTCGACGATTCCAATCCGGCCACCGCATGCGGTTGGTGCTCACCAGCGACGATCAAGACCCGTCGACTCCGGCGATGATGAACTTCCGCCACGCGAGCGTAGGCACCAGCAGCCGCAACACCGTCCGCTCGTCGTCACGGTTGCTGATACCGGTCCTGGCTTAGTCGATACGGTCGGTAGCCGTCTGCAGGATCGTCCGTGCGATCTGGTCGGCCGGCTCGAGTCCGAGCACCCCCACGGACATCAACACCGCTGACTTCTCCCGATACATGTGGCTCCACGCGTGGGCGTTGATCCACACGGTGGAGGAATCCGGCCGGTCGATCTTGAAGTCGTAGCGGGGGTCACCTAACGCGGCACACGCCTGCAACGAAGACTCCAGCTGATGCAGAACTCCGCGGGCGGTGCTCGAATCCGGGTAGACGGCGACGGCTTGACTCACCGTCTGGATCATCGCGGGCCCGCCGGGTTTCAGGTCGTCGGTGATGCCGTGATAGCCCGCGCTGCGAAACTCCGACCAGCCGGTGCCGAAGGTGACGTCGCTGATTCCGGCGGCGCGGCAGGGGCCCGGCGCGTTCAGGTCGCCGGGCGGCGGCTGCCGTTGATCCCCGTGCGAATGCGCGGTGAGCTCCTCGTAGTTGGCGATCCGGCGGACCTCTTCCACGCTGACGATCAGCGCATCGGCGCGGGAGCCGGCCGGGGTGCCGGGGCGCGACGACGTGACTTCGTGTGAACAGGCCGGCACGGCCGCCAGCAGCAGGCACCCCGCCAGTACGCGGCACAGCGCCACTGTGGTCCGGAGTACGCGTGGTTGCCTCGCCATTGGCAGCATTGACAAGCCGATCTCTGCGAACGGAAGTCCGCGGTCATGACGCATTCCTGCGACGATTCCCCGGGCGAGCGCACCCGCCCCTGTCCCCTGCTTCTTTGTTGTCCCTTACCATCCTACGGTCGACGCCGCAATCCCGCAGGTGTGGGCGTTGGCAGGGATAGAGTCGCCGGGTGCCCAAGATCAGCGCCCCGTCGGTGGAGGAGCACCGCGAGCAGCTGCAAAGCAGGGTCTTCGAGGCCTTCGCCACCCTGTTGGCCGAGCACAGCTTCGACGCCATCACCATGGCCAAACTCGCAGCGGCGGCCGATATCGGACGCACCGCGATTTACCACCATTTCGCCGACAAGGACGCGGTAGTGGTCGCGTTCGCCTCGCACGAGACCAGCCGCTACATCGCCGGCCTGCGGGCCGGCCTGGCCGGTGTCGGCGACCCGGCGGATCGGCTGACCATCTACATCAGGCACCAACTCAACGCCGGCGAGCAATTTCACATGGGCCTGGGCCCCCAGCTCTACGGCGCTCTGTCGCACGACACCAGGCGCGCCATCCGCGAGCACGTGGTGGCCATCGAGAACGTGCTGCAAGAAATCCTGACCGATGGCGTGGCCAGCGGACAGTTCCTCATTGAGGACCAAGCCGCCACGATGTCGCTGATCCACGCCTGCCTGGCGCCCCGCGGGCTGCCGACGGCGACGATTGAACGATTCGTGCTGCGTGCGCTGGGTATAGGACCGTAGGGCAAGCACGCCCGGCGGGAGTGTGGTAACTTTCCTGACACATTGTCAATATCCTTGCGCCCGTAGTCAACGTCGTCTGATGCACTAGTCCATTGCCTGGAGCCGAGATGCGACCGAAGACCGCCGCGGCCGTACGCTCCTTTTCCGTTGCCATGAAGGAAGGTTCGGCGGCCGAGCACGAAGCGGCGGAGCACTCCTCGTTTGTTTCCGAACTGCTGTCCGGTCGGGTGAACCGCCGCGGCTACGCCGACTACCTACTGAGGTTGCGGGTCATCTACGAAACGCTCGAGGCGGCCGTGCGGGCCCACCGCGATGATCCACTGGTGGCCGCGGTCTACGACCCCTCGCTGGAGCGGCTGCCGGCCATCGATGCCGACCTGGAGTTCTGGGCACCGGGCACCACACGCCAGATCGAGTCTCCCGCCGCCCAGACCTACCGGGACCGCCTTGCCGGCGCCGCCTGGGGCGGCGCGTTAGTGGCACACCACTACACCCGCTACCTCGGTGACCTCTCCGGCGGGCAGGCCATCGGCAGGATTCTCGACCGCACCTTCGGACTGGACGGGGCGGGCCTGGCATTTTACGACTTCCCGGTGCGCCCCAAGCCCTACAAAGACGCCTACCGGGCCCGGCTTGACGACCTGGACCTCGACGAGGATGCCATCGGTCGCGCGGTCGACGAAGTGCGGGTCGCCTTCACACTGAACCAGGGGCTGTTCGACGAACTCGCGGAGAACCTGCCGGCTTACCGGCGCTGATGCGGGTGATTTCTCAGATCACGGCCAGCTCGGGCGGCACCGGCATCGGCGTGAACAGACCGACCGACGCCCGTCCGGTGTTCCCGTCGGGATAGCGACCGGTCCACGAACCGGGCGCAGCGAGCGCGATCCGCACCACCTGACCCAATGCCTCGCGCCGATCGTGTTGTCGCACAGCCAATCCCAACATCGCGATGTGGTTGCGGGTGTGAAACCAGGGCGCGGGCTGCGAAAGGATGTGCGCCCTCTCCAGGTGATACCAGCGGACGTCGGCGGAATCGGCGCACCGGGCTGCCGCCATCTCGCGAAAATACCGCTCGCGGGACGCGCTGGTAATGCGCGGCATCGGGCCTCCTAACGTGTGTATGCATAAATACTAATAACACGATACGTCATTGCCGGGGAGTCGGTCCGCTGCTTCGGCTGCCCGAGCCAGACGGTCAGCCATTGCGGCAGAAGCGTTTAGAAGAGAGCAGCCGGGGTAAATCGAGGGAAGCGTTCAGTACACATCCACGGAAGAGGGGCTCTTGATCACCTGTATCTGCCCCGCGTGTGGATATCCCACGTTGAGTCCCGCCCTGTGTGCCTTCTGTCGCCCGGGGGAAGTGTTCGGCGACAACGTATTCGGCTCGATGCCCGCGACGCGCCCGCGCGAGTTCGAGCGGTCCCCGCTCTGGTCTGGACCGGTAGCCAGCTGAAGCGGGGTGCCGGCGTTCCGCGACCGACCGGATGACTTCCGCTTTCCGGCTGGTTTGCCTGACCGGAGCCGATCACCCGTGACAGGGTGCCCTCATGGCGCACTTGCTGACACACCCCCGGCTCCTGACGGCGGCCGCAGCGGATGTTGCGGCCATCGGAACCGCGATCGACGAGGCCGGCGCGGCAGCGGCGCACACCACCTCCGGGATTGCGGCGGCCGCCGCCGACGAGGTCTCGGCGGCGATAACCGACCTCTTCAACGCATACGCCCGAGAGTGCCGGGCGGTCATCGGGCAGATTGCGCAGCGGCACGGCGCGTTCGCCCAGACGCTGGCCACCGGCGCCGCTAGCTACGCCTACCAGGAGTCCGCCGATGCGGGCGCATTGCGGGCCCTGACAGCCGGCCCGTACGTGACGCTGGTCATGGCCGGAAGCGGAACGCCGATACCCTCGCCGTCCTTCGTGGCCAACATGGTCAACAGGTACATCTCGCCGTTCTTTCCCGCCGGCCTGGTTCAAGCGCTGCCGTTGCCGGCGGGCGAATACCCGGTGACCGGCATCAAAGACCTGACTCAGGACGTATCGATAGCCCGCGGTGTCACGATCCTCAACGATGCGATTCAGCAGCAACTCGCGACCGGAAACACCGTCAACGTGCTGGCCTACTCGCAGAGCGCGAACATCGCCTCGCTCGAAATGCGACTGCTCAGTCCGGGCGACACTCCGAGCTCGCTGCCGATAAACTTTGTGCTGCTGGGTAATTCGATGAATCCGAACGGCGGTTGGGACGCCCGCTTCCCAGGCCTGAGCCTACCGAGTCTCGGTTTCACGACCCTGGGCGCCGCACCCGGCAATTCCTTCCCCACCACGGTTTACACGATCGAGTACGACGGCTGGGCCGACTTCCCGCGATACCCGATCAATATCCTCGCCGACCTCAATGCACTCGCCGGCATGGTGACCGTGCACGGCGGCTACGAGAATCTGACGGCCGCACAACTCGATTCAGCGATCCTGTTGCCGACCCAAGGGCCAACCACCACAACGTATTACATGATCCCGACCCAGAATCTGCCGCTGTTGGAACCACTGCGTGCCGTACCGGTCCTGGGGACCCCGGCCGCAAATTTCGTGCAACCGATCTTGCGACCGATGATCAACTGGGGCTACGGCGACCCGAACTACGGTTGGTCCACCGGACCGGCAAACGTGCCGACGCCATTCGGATTCCTGCCGCCACCGGAGGCCACCACCGCCCTGGGACCGGCTCTGGTCGACGGATTTCAGCAGGGCATCGCCGCGGCGACCGGCGACCTGGCCACCATGGAGCCTCCGGTCCCGCCCTCGATCCCGGGTGCCGTCTGGTCGCTGCCATCGGTACCGGGCACCCCGACCCTGCCCGGCACAACCGACATTCTGCGCGGTCTGCAGACGGCGAACACCCAGATCGTCGGCACCGCCACCACGGCATTCTCGACCGCCTACTCGACGCTGCTGCCGACCGCCGATATCGCGACCGCCGCCCTGGTGTCGCTGCCCTCCTACAACGTCAACCTGTTTCTCGACGGGCTGCTGCAGATGAGCAACGGGCAACCGGTGGAAGGGCTGATCAACGCGATCGGGAATCCGATCGCCGCCACCGCCGGGCTACTTCCGTTCCTCGGCGGTCTGCAACTCAGTGTCGTCGTCCTGGCGGCGGACTCGATCCTGACGGGCACGCCGTATTCCGATCTGTGATCGGCGGCGCGATGTGCGTGGCCAGGGGCGGGATCGAACCGCCGACCTTCCGCTTTTCAGGCGGACGCTCGTACCGACTGAGCTACCTGGCCGGAAGCCGGCAGGCAGCGTGTGCCTCGCCGTGCTGGCGACCCTGACGGGACTCGAACCCGCGACCTCCGCCGTGACAGGGCGGCGCGCTAACCAACTGCGCCACAGGGCCTTGCTCTACTGCTGTGCTCCGCGGGTACCCGCGTCACCTGTACCCCCTACGGGATTCGAACCCGCGCTACCGCCTTGAAAGGGCGGCGTCCTAGGCCGCTAGACGAAGGGGGCCAGAACCGAATCTCTCCGGGGCACTGCCAACGCGATTACTGTTGGGAGCCACGTCAGCTTAGGTCACCCCGGCCCCAATCCTCAAACGAGCCCTCCGCCACGCACACAGTATTGTGATTCTCCGCCGCCCCTATAGCTCAGTTGGTAGAGCTACGGACTTTTAATCCGCAGGTCGTAGGTTCGAGTCCTACTGGGGGCACCCCACCCGCACTAACCGGCGCCGAGCCGGAATGTCGGGCACGCAAGGCCGCACGGCCGAGACGGATCGGTGCGCTGCGGGTGATTGCCGTCACGCTTGGTTATGCTCGCGGCTATGCTTCCGGACGTGAATCCCGCTGAGGTACAACCCAACGCCCCCGTAGCCCTGGTGACGCTGGAGATCCGTCACCCGGCCACAGACTCTCTCACCGAGTCGGCAAGCCGCGAACTCAAGCATCACCTCATCAACGACCTGCCGATCGAACGCCAGGCCCAGGACGTCCAGTGGGGCATGACGGCCCCCGGCCAGCCACCGCAACCGGTCGCGGATCGTTTCGTGCGCTACTCCAACCGGGAGAACACCACCGCCGCATCGCTCAAGAACCAGGCGATCGTCGTGGAGACCAGCGCATACAGCAACTTCGACAACTTCCTTGACATCGCGATGCGCGTGGTCGATGCCCGTTCGGCGGTCTCGACGATCGTGGGCATCGAGCGCATCGGCCTGCGCTACGTCCTTGAGATCCGGGTGCCGGCCGGCGTCGACGGGCGCATCGAATGGGCCAACTGGATTGACGACAGCCTGCTCGGACCCCAGCGTCTGGCCCCCGGCGGGCTTTCCCTGACCGAATGGCAGGGTGCCGCCGTCTACCGCGAGGCGCAGCCGGGCAAGTCACTCATTGTGCGTTACGGACCGGGTGTCGGCCAGGCGCTCGACCCCAGCTACCACCTGCGCCGGGTCACCCCCGCCCAGACCGGCCAGTTCTTCCTGATGGACATCGACAGCTTCTGGACGCCGCCCACCGGCGCGATCCCGGAGTACAACCGGGAAGCGCTCGTCTCGACGTACCGGGATCTCTACGCTCCGGCCCAGACGGTGTTCCAGGACATGCTCACTTCGCGGCTGAAGGACGAACTGCTCCGCAGCCAGTAAGCGGCGCTACGGCGTGAGCACCGCGCTGGCGTAGGTCAGGTCCGCGAACGCCTCGGCCAATTCGTCGTCAGGGTAGGCGAAACCGTTGACCGCGTGCAGTTCCTTCACGGTGTGGTGCGAGGTCTGCCAACCGCTGCGGCCGAGGTGGTCGAGGATGTGGCTGCGCTCGGCGTGGTAGACGAGGTCGTTGAAGTCGATGTCGAAGCCCAGTTCGGCCATCTGGTCGTGGTGGGCGCGCCATCGTTCGTCCTGGAAGATCCGGGTGTCGGGGACGAACTCGAAGGCCAGCCGGCTGCCGGGCGCGCTCAACTCGGTGATGTTGTCGAAGAGGGCGTCCTGGGCGTCGTCGGGCAGGTAGACCAGCAGCCCCTCGGCGCTCCACGCCGACGTCGCCTGCTCGTCGAACCCGGCCTCGCGCAGCGCCGATGCCCAGTCGTCACGCAGGTCGATGGAGACGGTCCGGCGCTGGGCGGTCGGCTCGGCACCCAGATCGCGCAGCGTCAGCGTCTTGAACTCGATCACCTCCGGCATGTCGACCTCGTACACGACGGTGCCGGCCGGCCACGGCAACCGGTAGGCACGTGCATCCAGCCCGGACGCCAGGATGACCACCTGCCCGATGCCGCTGCGGGTGGCCTCCAGGAAGAACTCGTCGTAGAACCTGGTCCGGCAGGCCATGCCGATGGCCATCCGCTCCGGGTCGAATTGAGAGTCGTCCTCGACGGGGATCTCCCCGTTCACCAGCCGGGTGTAGACGTCGATGCCGACGGCCCGCACCAGCGGCGCCGCGAACGGGTCGTCGATCAACGCGTATTCGGGGTCCGAAGCCAACGCCCGCTGGGCGGCGATCATGGTAGCCGTCGCACCGACACTGGTCGCAAGATCCCAACGATCCCGATCGGTACGCACCATTGCACTCCCTCTTCAGCGAGAAATATAGATAACCTAGTTACTATCACAGAACCGACAATGATTCTGCGGACTAATCTGCTGGTGTGACGGACTTCGCACAGCGGACCATCGACCTCGCCCGGCGCAACGTCGACGAAGGGGGCCGCCCGTTCGCGACGGTCATCGTCAAGGACGGCCAGGTTCTCGCCGAAAGCGCGAACAAGGTGGCACAGACCAACGATCCGACCGCCCACGCGGAGATCCTGGCCATCCGGGCGGCCTGCACCAAGCTGGGCACCGAACACCTGATTGGCGCCACCATCTATGTGCTGGCCCACCCCTGCCCGATGTGCCTGGGCTCGCTCTACTACTGCTCCCCCAACGAGGTCGTCTTCCTCACCTCGCGCGACGCCTACGAACCGCATTACGTCGATGACCGCAAGTATTTCGAGCTCGCCACGTTCTACGACGAGTTCGCCAAAGACTGGCGGGCGCGCCGACTACCGATGCGCGAAGAGACCCGCCCGGAGATCAGAGAGGCCGCGGTGGACGTCTACCGGTCGTGGCAGCAGCGCAACGGCGGAAAACGCCAGGCGACCGCGGTTCCACCCGGCTGACGACGATCTCGACTTGACAGCAAGCCCGCCTGCAAACCTATTATCTACGTATGCATGCAGATAATAGATCTGGGTTGCTGCCGGACGACCAGGTCGGTCTGGTGGTCGAGATCTTCCGCATGCTCGCGGACGCCACCCGGGTGCAGGTGCTGTGGTCACTGGCCAAGCACGAGATGTCGGTCAACGAACTCGCCGAACATGTGGGCAAGCCCGCGCCGTCCGTCTCCCAGCACCTGGCCAAATTGCGGATGGCACGGCTGGTACGCACCCGGCGCGACGGCACCACGATCTTTTACAGCCTGGAAAACGACCACGTGCGCCAGCTCGTCATCGATGCCGTCTACAACGCAGAACACGCCGGCCCCGGCGTTCCGGGCCATCACCGCGGGGACAGCACCTTACAAGCAATCAAAGCTGAAGCCGCACAACGATATTCACGATAAGGAGAAAGAAATGTCAGACCACAGCCACGATGAGGCCCATTCCCACGAACACCAGCACGGGGATGTGCACCACAGTCACGCCCACACCACTCACGACCATGAGCACGTCGCGCACGAGCATCCCCACTCACACGGTGACGGCACGGAGCACTCACACGAACATGTGCACCAATCCGGGCTCGAAGAGGTGCACAGCCACGCCCACTGACCGCTCAGACCTCGGGGCAGTAGTGCGTCGGGTTGTCTCGCTCGTCCAACGGCGGCAGATTGCGTGCGTGCGTCTGGGGCAGCGGCGCGTCGGCCGGGATGCGTCCGCTCGCGCGGTCCAGGCCGGCCCGGGCCCGCGGATGCTTGCGGTAGCGGGGCGGCACGAACGCGAAGATCACCCGGACCAGGTTGCCGAAGCGCCGGTGCAACCACTCGTCGCGGCCGGACCACGAGTAGCCCAACCGCTCCCGGACGGCCGGGTGGTACAGGCCCACCGTCAGCCATACGAAGAAGGGCGCGAACGCCTTGGTCAGCCTCGCCCACAGCCAGTCGGGGATCCATGGGGCGACCGGCGGTTTGTCATATTTGGTCAGGTCGAGCACGGCCCGGGTGGCGTAGTTGTCTTCTAAGACGTTCCGGCACATGTGGTCCCAATAGCTCTGGAACTCCTCCCAGGTCGGGGGTACGGGCCGCATGCTCATGCCGTACATCCGGTACCACTGAACGTGCTCGTCGAACAACTGGCGCTTTTCCGCTTCGGTCAGGCCGGTGCCGAAGCGTTCGGCGACGTGGATGGTGCCCATGAAGAAGGTCGTGTGCGCCCAATAGAACACGTCGGGGTTCAGTGCGTGGTACCGGCGCCCCTGGGCATCGACGCCCTTGATGCCGATGTGGTAGTCGCGCACCTCGGCGCCGGTGGTCGGAGCGCGGTCACCGTCGAAGACCACTCCGCCGATCGGGTACAGCGACCTCATCACCCGCGGCAGGGGTTCCCGGAAGAAAGTCGAGTGTTGCTCAACGGCCGCGCCCAACTGCGGATGCATGTTCTGCATCGAGCCGGCGAACGGGCCCTGCAGGATTCCCCGCCAGTCACCGAAGTACTTCCACGTGAGCGAATCCGGGCCCAGCGGCGTCGGCGGAGCCTCATAGCCCTGCGATACCGGGCAACCTTGCGCCACCCCGTCGGGTGCGGGAGCGGGCAAGTTGCCCCCGGTGGCGCCTTGGTCAGCGCTGGTCACCGGGCAGGCCGCAGACGTATCTTGAGTCACTGGTGCTATTCCTCAGCTGTCAGAAAACTGACTACATGCGTTGTCAGAATCGATTCTAGGAGCGAAGTGCAGGCGGGTCAACGACGGGGCCGCTGGTCGGGCGTCCCCCTGGAAGACCGTCACGCGTTGCGCCGAGACACTCTGGTCGCCGCCGGCGTAGAACTTCTCGGCCGGGAAGGCGGCCCGGCACTCACGGTGCGCGCGGTGTGCCGGCAGGCCAACCTGACCGAGCGCTACTTCTACGAAAGCTTCACCGACCGTGAGCAGTTCGTTCGCGCGGTCTATGACGACGTCTGCACCAGGGCGATGGCGACGCTGACGTCGGCGAAGACGCCGCGGGAGGCCGTCGAGCAGTTCGTCGCCCTCATGGTCGACGATCCGGTCCGTGGTCGCGTGCTGTTGCTGGCGCCGGCCGTAGAGCCGGTGTTGACCCGCTCCGGGGCAGAGTGGATGCCGAACTTCATCGACCTGCTGCAGCGCAAGCTCTCCCGGATCGTCGATCCGGTCGTCCAGAAGCTCGTCGCCACCAGCTTGATCGGCGGGCTCACCGCCCTTTTCACCGCCTATCTGAACGACCAACTCGGCGCTACGCGCCAGCAATTCATCGATTACTGCGTCGACATGCTGCTCGGCACGGCCGCCACCTACGTGCCACACCGCCAACACGACTCGGCCTGATGCAGTTGCGCTGCGCCGCAGGATTAAGCACGCTCCCCCTCGGGCACCCTTTTCCTGGTAGCTGATCGACCTTGACCGCACCGTGATGCGCCACACCGCGGGCAAACTTGATGCTACTGATAGGCACAGATATATTGACTGCAACCAACAGACACAGATAACTGGAGTTGCCATGTCAGGCGAGCTGACGAATCTGCAGCTGCTACAGGAACTCGAGCCGATGGTCGAGAAATACCTGAACCGGCACGAGAGCATGCACAAGGACTGGAACCCGCACGACTACATCCCGTGGTCAGACGGCAAGAACTTCTACGCCCTCGGTGGGCAGGACTGGGAGCCCGGGCAGTCCAAGCTGTCCGACATCGCCCAGGTGGCGATGGTGCAGAACCTGATGACCGAGGACAATCTGCCGTCGTATCACCGCGAGATCAGCATGAACTTCGGCCTGGATGGACCCTGGGGCCAATGGGTCAACCGGTGGACCGCCGAAGAAAACCGGCACGGGATCGCACTGCGTGACTACCTGGTGGTGACCCGCGCAGTCGACCCCTATGAGCTGGAGAAGCTGCGCATGGAGGTGGTGAACCGCGGCTTCAGCCCGGGTCAGAACCAGCAGGTTCGCGACGACCTGTTCGCCGAGAGCCTGTTCGACTCGGTCATCTACGTCACGTTCCAGGAGCTGGCCACCCGGATCTCGCACCGCAACACCGGTAAGGCCTGCAACGAGCCGATTGCCGACCAGATGCTGGCCAAGATCTCGGCCGACGAGAACCTGCACATGATCTTCTACCGCGACGTCAGCGAGGCCGGGTTCGAGATCGCGCCGAACCAGGCGATGAAGTCACTGCACAAGATCCTGCGCAACTTCCAGATGCCGGGCTACCAGGTGCCCGAGTTTCGCCGCAAAGCAGTGCTCATTGCCGTGGGCGGCGTCTACGACCCGCGGATCCACCTCGACGACGTGGTTATGCCGGTGCTGAAAAAGTGGCGCATCTTTGAGCGCGAGGACTTCACCGGCGAAGCCGCCGCCCTGCGCGACGACCTGGGCGTGCTGGTCAAGGAACTCGAGGCGTCCTGCGACAAGTTCGAGCAGTCCAAGCAGCGCCAGCTGGACCGGGAAATCCGCACCGGCAAGAAGACGACCGCGTTCGAGCTGCACCAGACCGCGGGCAAGCTGACGCTCAGCGGGCGGTAGTGCCCTTTGCGCATCGGCACCATCGAGCTGGCCAGCCCTGTCGTGCTGGCGCCCATGGCCGGGGTGACGAACGTCGCATTCCGGTCGCTGTGCCGTGAGCTGGAACAGTCCAGGGTCGGCACGGTAAGCGGGCTGTACGTGTGCGAGATGGTCACCGCGCGGGCGCTCGTCGAGCGTCACCCGGTCACCATGCACATGACGACGTTCGCCCCGGATGAAACGCCCCGGTCGCTGCAGCTCTACACCGTCGACCCGGAAACCACCTTCGCGGCGGCCAAGATGATCGCCGACGAGGGACTGGCCGACCACATCGACATGAATTTCGGCTGCCCGGTGCCCAAGGTGACCAAGCGGGGCGGCGGAGCCGCGCTGCCCTACAAGCGGCGGCTGTTCGGCCAGATCGTCGCCGCCGCGGTACGCGCCACGGCCGGCACCGACATACCGGTGACGGTCAAGTTCCGCATCGGCATCGACGACGATCACCACACCCACCTGGACGCCGGGCGCATCGCCGAGTCAGAGGGCGCCGCGGCCGTCGCGCTGCACGCCCGCACGGCCGCACAGCGGTACTCCGGCACCGCCGACTGGGATCAGATCGCGCTGCTCAAGCAGCAGGTACGCACCATTCCGGTGCTGGGCAACGGCGACATCTACGACGCCAGTGACGCGCTGGCCATGATGGCCGCCACCGGCTGCGACGGCGTGGTCATCGGCCGCGGCTGCCTGGGCCGGCCGTGGCTGTTCGCCGAGTTGTCGGCAGCATTCACCGGCAGACCGGCACCCGACCCGCCAATGCTCGGCGAGGTCGCCGATATCATCCGGCGGCACGGCGCGCTGCTCGCCGCCCATTTCGGCGAAGACAAGGGCATGCGTGACATACGCAAGCACGTCGCCTGGTACCTGCACGGCTTCCCCGCCGGATCCGACCTGCGCCGGGCATTGGCGCTGGTCAAGACCCTCGACGAACTCGACCGGCTGCTCGACCGGCTGGACCGCGACGTTCCCTTCCCGGAAGCCGGCAACGGCCCGCGCGGTCGACAGGGTTCGCCGGCGCGGGTGGCCCTTCCCGAGGGCTGGTTGGCCGATCCGGACGACTGCCGGGTGCCCGAAGGCGCCGATGTGATGCACTCCGGCGGCTGATCCGCAAGGGAGGGAGGCTGAACCGAGACAGTCTCGAAATCGCGTCTCAGCCGATAAATCAGTACGATATGAGCCCTGATGCAGTTGCGCGGCGCCGTGGACGACGCCGCTCTGTTCACGTGTGCGCTTTACGCCCGAATAACCACCCGGGTGGCGGGGACGTCCGCAGAGTGACTTTGGAGGCCGGTAGGACATGAGTGACGGCGAGAAAGACGCCACTCCTGACCGTCGGCGCGCGCCGGGCACCGGTAATGCTGACTTCCTTACCGAAAACCCTCAAGCATTGCGAGGCGCCGCGCCGTGGGAGCGCTTTTCTCCGCCATCAGCCGATGACGAAATGAGTCGCTGGTCGGCCGTGCCCTTGCGCGCACCGGAACCTGAGCAGCACCGGGAAGCGCCGGCAGACGATCAGGCGGGCAGCCACAACAACGGTGCGCTGAGCGTGGCGGACCTTATCGCCAAGCTCGGCGCCACCCTTCCGGAGCGTCCCCGCCACCACCATCTCGCCGACCAACCCGAGGTTGCCGACCAACCCGAGGTCGCCGAAGGACCCGGTCCGGGCGACATAGACCCACCCATCCTGGACCGCGACGATCTGCTGGACACCCAGGTCATCCCCATCCCGGCCTATTCGCTGCAGCTGCTTTCCGAACTGCCTGACCTCGGGGCCGCGAACTACCCGCCGGACACTTCGGACAGCGGCGAACCCGCAGCGGCGCCGGCACGGAAACGGCGCCGCAAGAACGCCGCGGCCGAAACGTCGCCGGAAGCCACGGCGAAGAAGTCCGGCCGGCGTCCGATCCTGCTCGCGGGCCGCTCCCTGGTGGCGGTGATCGCGCTGCTGTCGCTGGTGCTGACCGGCGGCGCCTGGCAGTGGACTTCGTCGAAGAACAACCAGTTGAACACCGTCAGCGCACTGGACCCGCAGTCGACCGACATCGTCGACCCCAACGCGCAATACGGCGACGAGAACTTCCTCATCGTGGGGATGGACTCGCGGTTGGGCGCCAATGCCGATGTCGGAGCCGGCGACACCGAGGACGCCGGGGGCGCCCGGTCGGACACCGTGATGCTGGTCAACATCCCCGCCGATCGCAAGCGCGTGGTCGCCGTCTCGTTTCCGCGTGACCTGGCGATCAACCCGATCCAGTGTGAGGCCTGGAATCCCGAGGACGGCAAATACGGCCCCATCTACGACCCCAAGACCGGCAAGACCGGTCCCCGAATCGTCTACACCGAGACCAAGCTGAACTCCGCGTTCTCCTTCGGCGGCCCCAAATGCCTGGTGAAGGTCATCCAGAAGCTGTCCGGCTTGAGCGTCAACCGGTTCATCGCTATCGACTTCGTCGGGTTCGGGCGCATGGTCGAGGCCCTCGGCGGTGTGGAGGTGTGCAGCACCACTGCGCTGAAGGACTACGAACTGGGCACCGTGCTCCCCCACGCCGGACGCCAGGTCATCGACGGGCCCACGGCGCTGAACTATGTACGCGCCCGTCAGGTCACCACCGAGAGCAACGGTGACTACGGGCGCATCAAGCGTCAGCAGTTGTTCTTGTCCTCGCTGCTGCGGACGATGATCTCCGAGAACACGTTGATGGACCTCAACAAGCTCAACAACGTGGTCAACATGTTCATCGGCAACAGCTACGTGGACAACGTCAAGACCAAGGACCTGGTCCAGCTCGGCCGCTCTTTGCAGCACATCGCGGCCGGACACGTCACGTTCGTCACCGTGCCCACCGGCGTGACCGACCAGGACGGCAACGAGCCCCCCCGGACCGCGGACATGAAGGCGTTGTTCACCGCCATCATCAACGACGATCCGCTGCCCAAGGAGAATGACCAGAATGCGCAGAGTCTGGGCACCTCCCAGACTCCGACCTCGGCTCCCAGCTCCACGAAGAAGCCGCCCCAGCCGGCCCCGGCCAACGACACACACCGCGAGCAGGTGACCACGACCTCGCCCCAGGAGGTGACCGTCCAGGTGTCCAACGGAACCGGCACCGAGGGGCTGGCCGCCACCGCCGCCGGCCAACTCAAGCGCAACGGCTTCAACGTGATGACGCCGGACGACTATCCCAGCGCGCTGAAGACCACGACGGTGTTCTTCTCTCCCGGCAATGAACAGGCGGCCGCCACGGTGGCCGCGGCGTTCGGCAACGCGAAGGTCGAGCGGGTCACCGGAATCGGCTCGGTGGTTCAGGTGGTGCTCGGGCCGGACTTCAGTGCGGTGACCAGTCCGCCGCCAAGCGGCTCGTCGGTGAGCATGCAGATCAGCCGAAACACCAGCAGCACGCCCACCCGGCTGCCGGAGGACCTGACGGTCACCAATGCAGCCGACACCACGTGCGAGTGACCCCGTTCACAATTGCGCACACTCTTCGACGTGCCGCTGCATGCCTACGGCCATAGGCAGAACGTAGGCTCTAGACATGAGGACCGCCTATCATGAGCAGCTCGCGGAACTTTCCGAGCGACTCGGCGAGATGTGCGGGCTGGCCGGGATGGCGATGGAGCGGGCTACCCAGGCCCTGTTGCAGGCCGACTTAGTGCTGGCCGAGCAGGTCATCACCGACCACGAGAGGATATCGGCGCTCAGCGCCCAGGCGGAGGAGAGTGCCTTCGTGCTGCTGGCGTTGCAGGCGCCAGTCGCCGGTGACCTGAGGGCCATCGTCAGCGCGATCCAGATGGTGGCCGACATCGACCGGATGGGCGCGCTGGCTCTGCACGTCGCCAAGATCGCCCGCCGCCGGCACCCACAGCACGCGCTGCCCGAAGAGGTCAACGGCTACTTCGCCGAAATGGGCAGTATCGCAGTCGAATTGGGCAACAGCGCGCAAGAGGTGCTGTTGTCCCGGGACCCGGAGAAGGCCGCGCGGATCCGCGAAGAGGACGACGCGATGGACGACCTGCACCGGCATCTGTTCAGCGTGCTGATGGACCGGGAGTGGAAGCACGGGGTAGCCGCCGCCGTCGATGTGACGTTGCTGGGACGGTTCTACGAGCGCTTCGCCGACCACGCCGTGGAGGTGGCTCGCCGGGTCATCTTCCAGGCCACCGGCAGGTTCCCCGAGGACGAGCCGTCCCCGACCTCGCACTGAGCGATCAACCGAACCGACCCGAGATGTAGTCCTCGGTGGACTTCATGCTGGGGTTGGAGAAGATCTTTTCGGTGTCGTCTATCTCGACCAGACGCCCGGGCATGCCGACGGCCTCCAAGTTGAAGAACGCTGTCTGATCGCTGACGCGGGCGGCCTGCTGCATGTTGTGGGTGACGATCACGATGGTGTATTCCTGCTTCAATTCGCTGATCAGGTCCTCGATCGCCATTGTCGAGATGGGGTCCAGCGCCGAGCACGGCTCGTCCATCAACAGCACGTCGGGTTGCACCGCGATGGCGCGTGCGATGCACAACCGCTGCTGCTGCCCGCCGGAAAGACCGCCGCCGGGTTTGTCCATCCGGTCTTTGACCTCGTCCCACAGGTTGGCGCCGCGCAGTGAGTGCTCGGCAATCTCGTCGAGCACGTTGCGGTTGCGTATCCCCTGCAGCTTCAGGCCGGCCACCACGTTGTCGCGAATCGACATGGCCGGGAACGGATTCGGCCGCTGGAAAACCATGCCGATGGCCCGGCGCACGCCGACGGGGTCGATGCGGGTGCCGTAGATGTCCTCGTCGTCGAGCAGCACGCTGCCCTCTACCCGGCCGCCGGGGACCACCTCGTGCATCCGGTTCAGGGTGCGCAACACTGTGGTCTTGCCGCAGCCGGACGGGCCGATGAAAGCCGTCACGCTGCGCGGCAATACCGACAGGGTCACGTCGGCGACCGCGTGAAACGACCCGTAGTAGATGTTGACCTCTTTGAGGTCCAACCGTTTGGCCAACTGAAACAGCTCCTGCCTTCAAGTCTTCTTCGGGGCGAAGAACCTCGCGACCACCCTGGCCCCGACGTTGATCATGGCGATCAACAAGATCAGAGTCAGCGCGGCGCCCCACAGCCGATCCGTGGGCACCGGGTCGGCACCGGCGCCGGCGGTGGTCTGGTCATACATCATGCCGGGCAGCGACCCCATGAACCCACCGAATATGTCGAAGTTCATCGCACGTGCATAACCGACCAGGATGAGCAGGGGTGCCGTCTCTCCCAGCACCCGGGCCAGGGCCAGCAGGATTCCGGTGAGGACGCCGGGCAGTGCGGTAGGCAGCACCACCCTGGTGATGGTCTTCCATTTCGGTATACCGAGTGCGTAACTGGCCTCGCGAAGGTCCGCCGGCACGACCCGAAGCATCTCTTCGGTCGATCGGGCGATCACTGGGAGCATCATCAGGACCAGCGCCAACGACACCGCGAACTGGGAACGTGGAAGACCCAGCGCCACCACCCATACCGCGTAGATGAACAACGCAGCGATGATCGAGGGCACTCCAGCGAGGATATCGACGGTGAAGGTGACCAGCCTGGCGAGCGGGCCGCGGCCACCGTATTCCACCAGATAGATTCCCACCAGGACACCGATCGGGATCGAAAGTGCCGCGCAGACCAGCCCGAGCAGCAGCGTGCCGACGACGGCGTGATAGGCGCCGCCACCGGGAGTCAAGACGGTCGTGCCCGCCTGCGAGTGGGTCCACCACGCGCTCGAGGTCAGCGCTTTGCATCCGTTCACGACCACCGAGCACAGCAGCCAGACCAGCGGCGCCAGGGCGATCAGCATCGCCGTAGTCACCGAAACGGTGGCGACGGCGTTGGCGATGCGACGACGCGGTCCGCGTCCGGAGAGCGTCCGCCATTTCAGCGGACGGTCCAGCCTCGAGGTCATGACGCCGGCCTACCGGCGCGGGTGCCGGTCACCGCGGCGCGCGCCAGCGCGTTGACCACGAATGTGAGCAGGAAGAGCACCAGGCCCGCGGCGATGTACGCGCCCGCCTTGTACTGGCTGTCGAATTCGGGCGCGGCGGCGGCGATCTTGGTCGCGAAGGTGGAGCCCCCGTTGAACAGTGACCAGCCGAATGCCCCGTGCGTGCCGCGCAGGATGATCAGCAGCGCCACCGTTTCACCCAGGGCCTGCGCCAATCCCAGGATCGCCCCGCTGACGAATCCGGATCGGCCGAACGGCAACACCGTCGTCTTGACCACTTCCCACCTGGTGGCACCCAGGGCGAGGGCGGCCTCGATCTCTTCCTGTGGGGTATGCACGAAAACTTCCCGGGTGACCCCGGTGATGATCGGCAGGATCATCACCGCCAAGACGATTCCGGCCGTGAAAATGGTGCCGCCACCGGCCGCCGAGGCATTGCCGGTGGCGAACAGGAAGATGCTGCCCAGGTTGGCGTTCAGCCACGTAGCCACCGGCCGCAGCTGAGGTGCCAGCACGTACAGACCCCAGATGCCGTAAATGATCGAGGGCACCGCGGCCAACAGATCGACCGCATACGACAGTGGCGCGGCGAGCCGGCGCGGCGCGTACTGGGTGAGGTATATCGCCACGCCCAGCGCCACCGGCATCGCCAGAACCAGCGCGAACAATGACACGAAGAATGTCACCTGCAACTGCTCGAGGATGCCGAACCGCATCGCCGCGGGGTCGGTGGTCACCCAATTGCCGCGATAGGTGAAGAAGTTCTCCCGATTCCGGGACAGCGCCGGCACGGCGCGCCACAGCAGGAACACGCCGATCCCGGCGATGACGGCCACGATCGACAAACCGGCACCTTCCGAGAGCCGGCGGAAAATCCGGTCACCCAGCGGGGGTTTCCCGTATCCCCACGGGCTGGTGGGAGCCGTAGGCGGTGTGCGGAACGGTCCGGCGACGACTTCAGCCGAACCTGGGTTTGGCGTCGTCAATCTCGATCCCCGCCGATCCCCGGGCCGCGACTCGGCTGCGCCCCGGTCCTTCGCTCGTCATCGGTGTTTCGTGCGGTTACTGCAGTGCTGTGATCGCGGTGTTCAGCCGCTCTTTGACCTTATCCGGCAACGGGACGTACCCGCCGGAGGTGAGCGCGGTCTGGCCGTTGTTGACGGCCGTGGTGAGGAAGGCCTTGACCGCCGCGGCGGTATCCGGGTCGTAACCCACCGAGCACACGATTTCGTACGTGGCCAGCATCAGTGGATATGACGTGGGCTCTTGCATCGCGTACATCGAGCTCAGCTCCAGGACCAGATCGTTGCCGTCGGCCGCGAAAGTGACGGCGTTGACGGCGTTGCGGGCGGTCTGGTCGGTGAGCGCGACGACGCCGTTGCCGGTATCGATCTGGGCGAACGGCATTCGGGCACGATCTGCGAATCCCCGTTCGACGTACCCGATCGCTCCGGGCGTGGTTCGCACCGCCTCGACGACTCCGGCCGACCCCGTGCTGCCCTCGCCCACGCCGCCCTGGAATTCGGTACCTACGCCCCGGACCCAGCTCTGCGGAGCGGCGACGGTCAGGTACTTCTGGAAGTTGTCCGTCGTTCCCGACGAGTCCTTGCGGTAGATCGGCGCGATCTTTGTCCTCGGTAACGCCACGCCGGGATTCAGCTTCACCAGCAGCGGGTCGTCCCAGTCCCGGATGCCGCCGCTGAAGATCTTCGCCAGGGTGTCGGCGTCGACGGTTAATTTCGCGATGCCGGGCAGGTTGTAGACCAGCGCGATCGGCCCGAACACCAGCGGCAGGTCCCAGGCCGCGTTGCCCTTGCACCGCTGGGTCGCCGGGCCGATCTGAGCGGCGAACAGCGGCGAGTCCGATCCGGCGAAGTCGACGTGGCCGGCGATGAACTGTTCACGTCCCGCGCCCGACCCGGTCGCGTTGTAGGCCACCGCCTTGCCCGGACACAGCTGGCCCCACACCTGATTGAACAGTGCGATGGCGAGCTGCTGTGCGGTCGAACCCTCGGCGGTCAGCGAATTCTTGCCGCCACACGAGCCACCGCTGGCCGGTCCACGGCTTGTCGCGGCGCCGCGGTTGTCGTCACTGCCGCACGCCGTCAGCAGCGCCCCGCACAGCGTCATCGCAGCGGCAGTCCTTGCGACTATCGAGCCCAGTCTCACCGATCCCGCTTTCCTGCGCTCATCGACGGTCTCTGTTCCCCAGTGGAACGTCTCTATTCCCCAGAGGAACGTCTCTATTCCCCAGAGGAACATTGCCAGGTACGGCCGAAACTATGCTCACGCCGCCGGGCGGGTTGTCCGATCAATTGTCGGCCGGGCCCGACCCATACGCGGTGTCGACGCTGTAGACCGAGAACCCCGTATTTTCGTAGGTGCGCACCGCAGCCGTGTTGTCGGATTCCACGTAGAGCATCGCGGTGGGCTCGGGCAAATCGGCCAGCCGCTGCGCCAGCGACGCCAGACCGATCGAGGTCAGCAGCCGACCCAGTCCGCCGCCTTGCGCCGCGGGATCCACGCCCAGCACATAGACCTCGCCCAACCCGGCGGGATCGGGATGCACCTTGGTCCAGTGGAAGCCCAGCAGCCGGTCGTCGCGGTCGAGCGCCAGGAATAGGCCGGCGGGATCGAACCATGCCTCCCGGCGCCGCTCCTCGATCTCGCGTTCGGTCCAACCCCCCTGTTCCGGGTGATGCGAGAAGGCGGCGTTGTTCACCCGCAACAGTTCGGCGTCGTCGGACGGGCCCGCGTAGGTGCGGATCCGCACGGTGCGCAAGCGTTCCGGGTGAGCGGGTTGGGCGATGTCGCGTAGCGGCCGTCTCATCTGCAGCAGTTCCCGCACCGCAACCAGACCCAGCGCCGACGCAGTGGCCCGGGCCGGCTGCAGCGTGCCGTGCGCCCAGAACCGGGTCTGCCCGCCGGTCTTGGCCAGCGCCGCGCGGGCCAGCGCGGCGCCCACGCCATGACGGCGGGCCCGGGGGCGGACCACCACCTCCGACATCGACCCGTCGCCCGCCGGGGTGAGGTTCAGGTAACCCGTGATGCCGTCGCCGCCGGCGGGATCCTTGGCCACCAGATGCTCGGTGCGGTCCTGCGCCAGTTCCCGCAGCACCTGTTCGCCGACAGGTGCTACGCCGTCGGATTCTGTTGCCTCCGTAATGATTTCACGAATCTCGTGCTGCTCATCAGCGGTCAGCGCGCTGCGCCAGTGCGGCGCGGTCACTGACTGCGCAGCGGGTCGGGCAGCGGATCTTCGATCTCGGCCTCGGAGTCGTCGTCGCCGGATTCGGTCGCCTGGACCCGTCCGCGCGCCGGCCGAACCGCCTTGTACCCGACGTTGCGCACCGTGCCGATCAGCGCTTCGTGTTCAGGCCCGAGTTTCGCCCGCAGCCGACGGACGTGCACATCGACGGTCCGAGTGCCGCCGAAGAAGTCGTAGCCCCACACCTCGTGCAGCAGTTGCGCCCGGGTGAACACCCGGCCGGCGTGCTGGGCAAGGTA
This sequence comes from Mycobacterium sp. NGS49, assembly GCF_059812565.1. Taxonomy (NCBI): domain Bacteria; kingdom Bacillati; phylum Actinomycetota; class Actinomycetes; order Mycobacteriales; family Mycobacteriaceae; genus Mycobacterium; species Mycobacterium sp. NGS49. The sequence continues at coordinate 116,854 of NZ_JCALCX010000010.1, forward strand.
CTTCAACAGCTCGAATTCCTTGTAGGTGAGGTCGAGTGGGCGGCCTCGCAGTCGCGCGGTGTACGTACCCTCGTCGATCACCAGTTCACCCAGACTCACCTTGCCGACGCTCTCCTGGTCGGCCAGGCCACCGCGGCGTCCCACCACCAGGCGCAGTCGCGCATCGATTTCGGCCGGACCCGTGCTCGGTAGCAGGATCTCGTCCAAGCCCCAGTCGGCGCTCACGGCCACCAGGCCGCCTTCGCTCACCACCGCCAGAACCGGCACCGACCGGCCGGCGGTGCTCAACAGCCGGCACAGACCGCGCGCCGCCGAAAGGTCGTTGCGGGCATCGACGAGCACGGCGTCGGCGCTACCCGCTTCCAACAACGAGGACGCCTCGGCCGGCGCCGTCCGCACGGTATGAGGCAGCAGGGACAACGAGGGTAGGACCGGGTCGGGATACAGCTCCGAGGTCAGCAGTAGTAGCTCCAACACGCCCCTCCAGCGTCGTGGGCAAGGCCTCCCAGACTCATCGCGACATATGCCGTTAGCGGCAAGATCATCTAACGATAACGTGCCACCTGGTGTTAAGCCTGGCAACGAGGCCTTCCGTGACGCAAGCACGGGCGGGCGGTCGATTAGCCGAAGCGTCTGCCGAAGGCGGCCCGACCCGGCACTCGGACCTGCGGACCTGGCACCTTCGCCAATCTCCGCACCGCCGGGCCGGACCGATCGGGCGCGTTGCTGCCGGGGCGACTGTGATCAAACCAACATGGCGCGGGCGATGTCACAATGTCCGCGTGCGTAAAGTCCTGGCCGCCGCCACCGCCACGGCGATCGCCGCCGGCGTCATCGCGCTCGCCGCTGTCGGCGTCGACTACGGCGTGAGCATCTACGCCGAATACCGGCTGTCGACCAACGTGCGGAAAGCGGCGAACCTGGGGACTGACCCCTTCGTGGCCATCCTTGCCTTTCCGTTCATCCCGCAGGCGATGGGCCACCGCTACAACGAACTGGAGATCAAGGCCGCGGCCGTCGACCATGCCGCCGTCGGCAAGGCCACCCTCGAGGCAACCATGCACTCGATCGGCCTGACCGACTCGTCCTGGCTGATCAGGCCGGAGGCCAAGCTCCCGATCGGCGAGCTGGAAAGCCGCATCATCATCGACTCGGTGCATCTGGGCCGATATATGGGCCTCGCCGACCTGATGGTGGAGGCGCCACCCCAGGAATCCAATGACGCCACCGGCGGCACCACCGAGTCCGGCATCTCCGGCAGTCGAGGCCTGGTATTCAGTGGCACTCCCCGGTCAGCCGCGTTCGAACACCGGGTCAGCATTTCGGTCGACCTGTCCATCGCCCCGGAAGACCCGGCAACTCTGCTCATCACCCCGACGGGCGTTCTGACCGGACCCGACACCGCCGACCAGGCGGTACCCGCCGACAAGCGCGACGCCGTGCTGCGGGCGTTCACCAGCCGGGTGCCCAACCAGAAGCTGCCGTTCGGGGTGGCGCCGAACACCGTCGGAGCCCGCGGCTCCGACGTCATCATCGAGGGCATCACCAGGGATGTCACCGTCACGCTCGAAGGTTTCAAGCAGTCGTGACGATCACGATCGCCAGCCTGCGGTCCGTGTGTCGGCCGCTGTTGGCTTGATCACTGTTTCATTGGGTAAGCTGACCGACGTGTCAACCCGCATCGAGCCTGTGCTCACCACGCGCCGCACAGTTCAGCTGTGCCGCATCGCGGGTTGTTGCTGTTGCTGTAGCTGCTGAGTCGCCGCGCCTTTCTGCGTAGGACTCGAAGCGGCCAGGGCCCCTACCGTGGCATGCCTTCCTTGCGCAACAGGCGTACCCAGCTCCCACGCTGTCATCAGAAGAAAATTGAAAGGATCCACCATGGCACGCTCCGACGTCCTGGTCTCCGCCGACTGGGCTGAGAGCAATCTGGATGCCGAAAATGTGGTTTTCGTCGAGGTAGACGAAGACACCAGCGCATACGACGGCGGGCACATCGCCGGCGCGATCAAGCTGGACTGGCGAGACGACCTGCAGGACCCGGTCAAGCGGGACTTCGTCGACGCTGAGCAGTTCTCCAAGCTGCTCTCCGACCGCGGCATCTCCAACGACGACACCGTGATCCTCTACGGCGGCAACAACAACTGGTTCGCGGCCTATGCGTACTGGTATTTCAAGCTGTACGGCCACGACAAGGTGAAGCTCCTCGACGGCGGCCGCAAGAAATGGGAACTCGATGGCCGGCCGCTGTCCAGCGAGGTCGTCAACCGTCCCGCCACCTCGTACAGCGCTGCCGCGCCGGACAACAGCATCCGCGCCTTCCGCGACGAGGTCATCGCCGCCATCGGCACCAAGAACCTGGTCGACGTGCGCTCACCCGACGAGTTCTCCGGCAGGATCCTCGCGCCCGCGCACCTGCCGCAGGAGCAGAGCCAGCGTCCCGGCCACGTCCCGACCGCGATCAATGTGCCGTGGAGCAAGTCCGCCAACGAGGACGGCACCTTCAAGTCCGACGAAGAGTTGGCCAAGCTCTACGCCGACGCGGGACTGGACGGAACGAAGGAAACCATCGCCTACTGCCGGATCGGGGAGCGTTCGTCGCACACCTGGTTCGTCTTGCAGGAATTGCTCGGACACAAAAACGTCAAGAACTACGACGGCAGTTGGACGGAATACGGCTCCCTGGTGGGCGCCCCGATCGAGTTGGGAAGCTGACATGTGCACTGCACCAAAGCAAGGACTGACGTTGCCGGCCAGCGTCGACCTGGAGAAGGAAACGGTGATCACCGGCCGCGTGGTAGACGGCGACGGGCAAGCCGTCGGTGGGGCGTTCGTCCGCCTGCTGGACTCTTCGGACGAGTTCACCGCGGAGGTCGTCGCGTCGGCCACCGGCGATTTCCGGTTCTTCGCCGCGCCGGGGTCATGGACGCTGCGGGCATTGTCGCGGGTCGGCAACGGCGACGCGGTGGTGGCTCCGTCGGGGGCCGGCATCCACGAGGTGGACATCAAGGTCGCCTGACCGCGACCCGCTACGGCCGACTCCTGGAATAGACTCGTTCCCGTGGTGCTGTTCTTCGAGATCATGCTGGTCTTGGCGACCGTGGTCATCTCCTGGTTCGCGCTGTATGCGCTGTATCGGCTGATCACCGACGAGTCGTGACGTCCGCCGAGGGCGCAGATTCCGCAGACGCCGCTGACGAATTGTCACAGGCGGCGGAGCGGGCGAAGCTGACCGCTGCCCGGAATATTCCCGCTTACGACGACCTGCCGGTGCCCGCCGATACCGCGAACCTGCGCGAAGGCGCCAACCTGCACGACGCCTTGCTGGCGCTGCTGCCCCTGGTCGGCGTGTGGCGCGGCGAAGGCGAGGGGCGTGCCCACGACGGCGACTACCGCTTCGGCCAGCAGATCGTGGTCTCGCACGACGGCGGTGACTACCTGAACTGGGAAGCCCGCTCGTGGCGCCTCGACGACGCGGGCGAGTACCACCAGCCGGCGTTGCGGGAAACGGGTTTCTGGCGGTTCGTCGCCGATCCGGACGACCCCAGTGAATCGCAGGCCATCGAGTTGCTGCTGGCGCACTCCGCCGGCTACGTCGAGCTCTTCTACGGCCGTCCGCGTAACCAGTCGTCGTGGGAGCTGGTCACCGATGCGCTGGCCCGCAGCCGCTCCGGCGTGCTGGTCGGCGGTGCCAAACGGCTCTACGGCATCGTCGAGGGCGGCGACCTCGCCTATGTCGAAGAGCGGGTGGACGCCGACGGTGGCCTGGTCCCGCACCTGTCCGCGCGACTGTCCCGTTTCGCCGGCTGACCGGCCCCGGCACAACGTAGCCCCTACCGCTATCTCGTTGTTGCCTTCGCGTGCACTTGCGCGTGTACTGTTCGCGTCCGAGCAGGCCCGGAAGAGGCCCCGAAAGGCCCGGCAAGGGAGGTTCCATGGGCCAGAAGAGAATCGCCCCGCGGCCGGTGCGCTGGGCGATGTCCATCATTGCGGTCCTGTTGATCGGTTATCTGGCCGCGGTAGCGTTCCAGCCCGCCATCCTCGACCTGCTGCCGTCCGGCGTGGCCTGGTTCGGCCGTCCGGGATCAATGGCGACGACCGCGATCGTGGTCGCTGTGCTGGTTGCCGTGTGCGTGATGACCTTCCGGTCCAACAGCAGCCACCGCCTGGTGGGCGTGTCGTTCACCGTGATCGCGGTGCTCATCAGCATGAGCGCGGTGCTCGGCCTCAGCTCGTACTGGAATTGCCATGACGCGAACCATCCCGCGGTTTTCACCCCGCTGATGCTGACCGCCCAGCTGATCAAGGGCAGCAGCAGCGACTACTCCCTGGGCGGGCACATCTGCCCCAGCCCGACACCCGTAGGCCTCGAATTGGCCCGGATGGCAGCGGTTTCGGCGATCTTCACCGGTTTGGGCGGGGTGGTGGTCGGCGTCTTCCGGTCCCAGGTCGACCGGCTGCGGGCCAACTTCGCCGACTCCGTCACCGCCATCGTGGGTGTCGACGACGACACCGAGTCGATGATCAGCGGAGTCGCGCGGACGTTGGACCGGCGCAGCACCCTGGTGGTCATCACCAGCGCCAACGACGACCGTGTCCAGCGGATCCGCAGGATGGGCGCCCGCGTCGTGCTGGTGGACTTCACCACGCCCGCCACGCTGGTTTCGCTGCGGTTGTGGCGCCACCTGGGTCGGCTCTACCTGATGGCACCCGACCCGGCGATCAATCTGTTGTGGCTGGACCTGATCAGCCGTCGGCTCTCCGAGGTCGCCAACAAGCGGCGCTTGCCGCTCATCGTGCGCATCGACGATCCCTGGCTGGCCGAGGCATGGCGTGCCCAGCAGTTCGGCGGATCCGACACCCGGTGGGCGGCCGACGTGGTCGGCAAGTACGAGGTGACCGCCAGCCGGCTCTTGGACGGAATCATCGCCACCGGCCGAACGAAGCGCGTATTTGTCTGCGGCACTTCGCAATTGACGTTGGCGCTGTGCGCGGACCTGACCCGGCGCGCGCTGGAGCGCGACTTCTACACCCCCCCGGGAGCGGCGCCGCTGCCGTCGCTGACCCTGGTGGAACGAGACGCCGCGGAGTACCTGAAGGACCACGAGTTCTACCGCCGGCAAGCAGGATTCGCCTCGGACGGACCGTCCATCGACGCGGTGTCGGAGGGGCCGACGATTCCCACGATTCTCCGGTTGATCGGTGAAACCGAACCCGCCACCAGCGCGGTGATTCTGGTCGACAGCCACACGGCGACCACCGGCACCAGGCTGGCCGCCCGCTTTCCGGAGATGCCGGTCTACACCTCGGACCTCAACACCAGCATCGCCGACGACTCGATCCAGGTGGTGGGCATGCTGCAGTCGTACTCCCTGGTGCTGGACAGCCGCGAAGGGCAGGTCCAGGACGCCTGGGAGCGGGCGGCTCGGCTGATCCACGAACGGTATGTCGCCACCATCGATCCCAGTTGGCCGCGAGGCCCCGCCTCGGTGCCGTGGGTCGAACTCGACGAGTTCTACCGTGGTTCGAACCGGCGTCAGGTGCGCAACGCGCTGTGGATGGTCGAACAGATCGCAGGCCACACCTGGAACACTTGGGGGAGCCCACCCGCGCAGCTGTCCGGACGCGACATGGCTGACTCGCCGCCGCTGGAACAACTCGCGCTACTGGGCTTCGACCAGTATTCGGCCCTGGCCATGGCGCGGGCAGAGCACGAGGACTGGTGCCGTTACTACCGCCGCAACGGCTGGAAATACGGCACACCCCGAGACGACGCCCGCAAGATCCACGACAAGCTGGTCGACTGGTCCGTCGTCGAGGGCAACCCCGACCTCCTCAACGCGGCGGTGCGCAGTCTGGCGGCCACTCTGTGGAGCTTGCGCCAACTCGGCTACCGGTCCCGCCCGCTGTGGCGGACCTTCACCCGGGTCGGCACCGTTTCCGCCGAACAACGCACCAGCCCGTGGACGTGGACGTCGGATTCGGGACACACGATGCACGCCGACGCCGGTGACTGGGAGGTGCGCGCCGACGGTAAGGCCTGGTCGGTGCGCGACGACATCTTTCGCACCACCTACGAGCCGGCCGGTGAGGGTACCTGGCGGCGGAAAGGCCGTGTCCAGGCCCGTCCCGCGCAGCCCGGCGAGTCGATCCTCACCCTGGAAGGCCCGACCAACGCAGCCGAGGGCGACTGGGTGGTGCGAGGCGCCGAGGGCGAGCAGTGGCCGGTTCCCGGCCACGAGTTCGCGCAGCGCTACGCCGAGTTCCAGCCCCCCGAGGAAGCACATGTCCCCGCCACCGACTGACGCCTGGCGGACGTCGATGGCGGTTTGCCACAGTCGATTGCTGCGACCACGGCCATGCGCTACCGTCGCATGACGGTTTCGCCGTATCAGCTTCCCATCTGCCTCAATTGAGGAGACTGCCGTGGCCCTATTCATCAGCTACTCGAGCCAAGACAGGACGTCGCTCGAAGCGCTGACGACCGCGTTGAAGCGTGCTCAGCAGAAGGTCTGGTTCGACCAGGAACTCGGCGGCGGTGACGCCTGGTGGAACGCCATCCTGGAGCAGATCCGCTCCTGTGACGTTTTCATCGTCGCACTGTCCAACAACTGGCTGCAGTCCAAGCCCAGCCAGGCCGAGCTGCGCTACGCGCAGGCCCTGAATCGCCCGATCCTGCCGGTCAAGGTGGGGCCGGTGGACAGCGTTCGGGTCAACCCAGTCTCCACGCTGCAGATCATCGACTACCAGAAACCGACCGTCGACGCCGGCATCCAGTTGGTCACCGCGATCCATGCGATGCGCGAGAAGGCGCCGCCGCTGCCCTCACCGTTGCCCGACGAGCCGCCGGTGCCGTTCGGCTACATCATGCGGCTGGGCAACACGTTGTCGGAGAAGGAGCTCACTCCCCAGCAGCAGCTGCAATTGCTGGTCGAGTTGCGGTCGGGACTCGACGAAGACGGCGACGACCCGAGCGCACGCAGCGACATCGCCCAGCTCCTGCGGATGCTGCGGATGCGGCACGACGTCACCTACCGGACCCGGACCGAGATCGACAACGTACTCGCCGAGATCGAGGCCAAAGACGGCGCGCCGGCCGGACCACCGGCCGCCACCGCCCCGGCCGGCCCGTCGGGCAGCGCACCCCAGACACCTGCCGCGAGTGCGCCCGCGGCTACGCCACCGGCCCGTCCCACCACGGGGCATGCCGCACCCGCCCCCAGCGCCGGTCAGCAGTCCAACAAGAAGCTGCTCATCATCGGTGGCGCCGCTCTGGCAGCCATTGTGGCCATCGTGTTGATCGTGGTGTTTGCCAGTAGCGGCGGCGGAAATACCCGGAAGCCCGCGGCGGCCAGGCCGAGCGGAGCGTCAAACGGGGTCGCCGCCCCGGCCGAGTCAGCGGCAATCCTGCTCGGTGCCGCCGACATCGGCAACGTGCTGGGCGACCCCAACATGAAGGAAAGTGCACACAGCGACCAACTACGAACCCCGCAGGGCACACTGTCCGATCCGGAGTGTCTGGCAGCGTTCGAACCATTCCAGGAATCGGTGTATCGGCCCCACGATCCCACCGGAATCCACACCCAGGTGGTCCAATCGCCCGGTGACGCGCACCGGGTGGTCGAAGCCGTCGCGAAGTTCCCGTCAGCGGAGAAGGCGCAGGCATTCGTGGAGTCATCGGCCGGGAAGTGGCGGGCGTGCGCCAACAAGACCGTCACCTTCGCCGGACCGACCAAGAGCACGGAGTGGACCTTCGGCGAGCTCAACGGCGCCGCACCGAAGATCACCATGACACGTGCGGAAACCGACAACAACGGTCGGACCTGCCAGCATGCGCTCAGCGCCACGGGCGACCTGGTCGTCGAGGTTCAGGCGTGCGGTAGCGACATCACCGACGGAGGCGCGCGGCTGGCCGAACAGATTGTGGCCAGGGCAACGAAGTAGCCAGCCCAGAAATGGAGCGGCCCCCGAGCGAAGCTCCGGTTGGACAGACCGGACGCTCGGGGGCCGGGTGGCTGCGGGAAATTCGCCAGCGCGCGTAGATCGCTGACTCTTCCGAGCCAATGCAGCTAGCGCGCAGCCACCTCACATGTCCATGAAGCTATCAATTTCGCGGACCACCTCCTTCCTTGTGTACAGCCGACGCTACCGCGACTCCAGCCCGCCGACAACACAATTAAGCGCTCAGCGATCGCTGACGATGGCGGCGTCGACCAGCTCGGCGAAGGTATCGGCGAACGGCACGCGGGGCAGCCAGCGGCCGTCCAGAGTGTGCACCCGCGCTGCCAGCGTCATGCTGGAAACCAGCCAGATGCCTTGCGCCGCGACAAGATCAGCCCTGCGCAGCGCGCGGTAGTCACAGTCGTAGCCGTTGCCGCGGGCAACCTCGAACAGCGCCTGCTGGGTGGTTCCCCGCAAGATCGGGAACCACGGCGGTGGGGTGAGCACGCACGGGCGGCCGTCGTCTCCGGCAACCGCGATGACCACCGTCGAGCGCGGGCCTTCCAGGATGTAACCGTCGGTACTGACGAAGATGACGTCACCCGCGCCTTGGCCGGCGGCGTGCCGCAGGGCGGCCATGTTGACGGCGTAGGAAAGGGTCTTGGCGCTGGCCAGCAGCCAGGGCATGGCGTCAAGCCCCTTGGCCGGCAAACCCCGGTCGAGGGTGATGGCCGCCAAGCCGTCACGGCGTACCGCGGTCACCCGGTCCGGGACGGGGTTGACCATCACATACGCGGTCGGTGCGGTGGGCGCGCTCTCCCGGCCGCGGCTGTAAATCAACCGCATCGCTGCCTCGTCGGCCGTGTCCGTCAGCCACCGCCGGGTCGCCAGCTCAATCGCCTCACGCCACCGCGGCAGGTCCGGTTCGGGCAGGTCCATCGATTTCGCCGAATGGGCCAGCCGTTGCAGGTGCGACTCGATCAGACATGCCCGGCCGTCGCGTAGCAGCAGCGTCTCGAAAACTCCGTCGCCGCGCACTGCCGCCAAGTCGTCGGCGTGCAGTAACGGCGTCCCCGATTCGAGGATTTCGCCGTCCAGAGTGACGACCACACCCGTCATGGGGAGTGAGCCTAATCGCCCCGGTCATCGCCGGGAGCGTGCGGCGGGTGTGGGCCGCCGTAGAGTTGACCTGTGTCCGGGGGGCTAAGCGATGAGGAGCGGCGCACATGAATCCAGTCCCCGCCCCCGATCCCGGCCCCGACGCCGGTGCGATCTGGCATTACGGCGATCCACTCGGCGAGCAGCGGGCCGGCCAGACCGATGCCATCGCTGTCGACCGCTCGCACCGTGCCGTGATCACCCTGACCGGGGGGGATCGTCAGTCCTGGCTGCACAGCATCTCTACCCAACACGTCAGCCGGCTCGCCGACGGCGCCGCCACGCAGAACCTGAGCCTCGACGGCCAGGGCCGGGTCGAGGATCACTGGCTGCAGACCGAACTGGGCGGCACCACCTATCTGGACACCGAGCCGTGGCGCGGCGACCCACTGCTGGATTACCTGCGCAAGATGGTTTTCTGGTCCGACGTCACTGCGCGCCCGGCGGACCTGGCGGTGCTGTCACTGCTCGGGCCGCAGCTGGGCGAGCCTTCGATACTGGCGGCACTCGGCATCGATGCGCTGCCTCCCGAATGGTCGGCGACCCCCCTGCCCGGCGGTGGGTTCGTGCGCCGGATGCCGAGCACCCCGGCGGGCCCCCCCGAGCTGGACCTAGTGGTGGCGCGTGACGCCGCGACCGACTGGCGGCGGCGTCTGACCCAGGCAGGTGTTCGTCCCGCCGGTGTGTGGGCCTACGAGGCACACCGGGTCTCCGCCCTGCGCCCACGGTTGGGCGTGGACACCGACGAGCGCACTATCCCGCACGAGGTGCGGTGGATCGGCGGCCCCGGCGAGGGCGCCGTGCACCTGGACAAGGGTTGCTACCGCGGCCAGGAGACGGTGGCACGAGTGCACAACCTGGGTAAACCGCCGCGGATGCTGGTGTTGTTGCACCTGGACGGCTCGGCGGACCTACCGTCGACCGGTGCCACGGTGTCCGCAGCCGGCCGCGCCGTCGGTCGGCTGGGCACGGTGGTCGAGCACGTGGACCTCGGGCCGGTCGCGCTGGCGCTGGTGAAGCGGGGTATCCCCGCTGACACGGAGTTGACGACCGGCACAAACGGCGAGGTCGCGGCGGTGATCGACGCCGAGTCGCTGCCGCCCGTGGATGGGACGGGCGCAGGCAGGCTGGCTGTCGATCGACTGCGCGGCGGCAGCCGATGACCGACTGTGACATCCGCCATGGGCGGCCGGGCAGGGCGCGGCCACCTTCGGCCGCGCGGCACGGTAAGCTGTCGGCAGGACAATAACGACACTAGAGATCGGAGCCGCCTACTTGTTAGGCCGCTCCGTTATTTCGCGAGGGGGTTCCCCCATGGGCCGCGGCCGGGCAAAGGCAAAGCAGACCAAGGTTGCTCGAGAACTGAAATACAGCTCCCCCCAGACCGACTTCACGCGGCTTCAGCGCGAGCTGTCAGGGACGAGCACGAGCACCGGTGAATCCGACCACGCCGATGGGGATTCGTGGGACGACGAGGACAACTGGCGCCGCTGAATCTGACCGAGCCCCGTGCCGTGCGGCACTGAAGCCGTTCAGAATCTGGGGTGCTGCCCGACGAGCGTGGCTCGCGGGCCTTCTTTTCCACCCTTACAAATCGTGCCCAGCACCCAGCAATTCAGGTGACGGGCGGTCAGAATGGCCAGCGCCCGGTCGGTGTCCTCGGGAGCGACGACAGCGATCATGCCCACGCCCATGTTGAACGTCTTCTCCATCTCAGGGCGGGCGACGCGACCACGCTGCGCGATCATGGCGAACACCGGCGCGGGGGTCCACGTGCCCCGATCCACCTCGGCGACCAGGCCGTGCGGGATGACGCGCTCCAGGTTGCCGGCCAGCCCTCCCCCGGTGACGTGGCAGAACGTGCGCACCTGGGTCTCGGCGGCCAGTGCGAGGCAGTCTTTGGCGTAGATCCGGGTGGGCTCGAGTAATTCTTCGCCCAGCGTGCGGCCGAACTCCTCGATGTAGCCGGCCAGGTTCATCCGGTCGATTTCCAGCAGCACGGTGCGGGCCAGCGAGTATCCGTTGGAGTGCAGACCCGAGGAACCCATGCCGATGATGACGTCGCCGGGTTTGACGCGGTCTGGCCCCAGGACGTCGTCCGCTTCGACCACGCCGACGCCGGTGGCCGAGATGTCATAGTGGTCCGGCTCCATCAAGCCGGGATGTTCGGCGGTCTCGCCTCCGAGCAGCGCGCAGCCGGCGCGCACGCAACCCTCCGCGATGCCGCTCACGATCGCAGCGACCCGTTCCGGAACCGTGCGGCCGACGGCGATGTAGTCCTGCAGGAATAATGGCTCGGCGCCGCACACGACGAGGTCGTCGACCACCATCGCGACCAGATCCAGGCCGACGGTGTCGTGCTTGTCCATCGCCTGGGCGACTGCCAGCTTGGTGCCCACACCGTCGGTAGAGGCGGCCAGCACCGGTTCGCGGTAATCGCCGCGCAGCGCGAACAATCCGGCGAAGCCACCGAGCCCACCACGCACCTCGGGACGGGTGGCCTTGGTCGCCAGCGGCTTGAACAGATCGACAGCGCGGTCACCGGCTGCTATGTCCACCCCGGCCGCAGCGTAGGTGATGCCCTGGTTGCCGGCGCCGCGTTTGGCGCCGTGATCGGGATCCGTCATCGCGATAAAGGCTACCGGGCGGCAGGCGCCGCCGGTAACACTTACCCTCAGCGGAGGTTCGGTCAGCGCCGGACGGGAACTTCCGGAGCGTCCCGCTTCGCCAGGTCGCCCAGGCCGGCGCCACGCGCGGCATTGGCCAGCATGTGCTCGATGACGTTCTTACCCAGCGCGCTCTCGCTGGGCAGCTCGATCGGGTATGTGCCGTCGAAGCACGCGGTGCACAGCCGGGACGCGGGTTGCTCGGTCGCCGCGACCAGACCGCGCAGTGAGATGTAGCCGAGGGTGTCTGCATTGATCGCGTGCCGCACCGCCTCGAGCATCTCCCCTTCGTCCTCGACGGCGTTGGCGATCAACTCCGCCGGCGAGGGGAAGTCGATGCCGTAGAAGCAAGGCCATTTCACCGGCGGCGAGGCGATCCGCACGTGTACCTCGACCGCTCCGGCTTCCCGCAGCATGCGCACCAGCGCGCGCTGCGTGTTTCCGCGCACGATCGAGTCGTCCACGACGATGAGTCGCTTTCCGCGGATCACCTCTTTGAGCGGGTTCAGCTTGAGCCGGATGCCGAGCTGGCGAATCGTCTGCGACGGCTGGATGAAGGTGCGCCCGACGTAGGCGTTCTTCATCAGCCCCTGCCCGTAGGGAATGCCGGATTCCTGCGCGTAACCCACCGCGGCCGGAGTACCGGACTCGGGCACGCCGATGACCAGGTCCGCGTCGACGGCGCACTCCCGGGCCAGTTGGCGGCCGATGTCCAGCCGGGCACCGTGAATGGACCGGCCGCCGATGGTGCTGTCGGGTCGGGCCAGGTAAACGTATTCGAAGATGCAGCCCTTCGGCGTGGGGTTGGCGAATCGGGTGGACCGCACGCCGTCGGCGTCGATGGCAAGCAGTTCACCCGGTTCGATATCCCGGACGAACGAAGCGCCGACGATGTCGAGGGCGGCGGTCTCGGAGGCCACCACCCAGCCGCGATCCAGCCGTCCGAGCGACAGCGGCCGCACGCCGTGCGGGTCGCGGCAGGCGTACAGAGTGTTCTCGTCCATGAACGTCAGGCAGAACGCGCCACGCACGGTGGGCAGCAATTCCAGCGCGGCCTGCTCCAGGCTGGCGTCGGCCGCTCCGTGTGCCAACAGGGCGCCGAGGATGTCGGAGTCCGTGGTCGCGGGAGCCGGTGCCCGTTTGGCGATCAAACCCTCGTCTCGGGCGCGCGCTGCCAGTTCGGCGGCGTTGACCAAATTTCCGTTGTGGCCCAGGGCCACTCCGGTGCCCGCCGCGGTGTTACGGAAAACGGGCTGGGCGTTCTCCCAGGTGGTGTCGCCGGATGTGGAGTAGCGGCAGTGCCCGATGGCGACGTGGCCTTCCATGGCCGCCAGGGTCTGCTCGTCGAAAACCTGACTCACCAGGCCGAGGTCCTTGAAGACCAGCACCTGGGATCCGTCGGCCACGGCGATGCCCGCGGCTTCTTGGCCGCGATGCTGTAGCGCGTAGAGGCCGTAGTAGGTGAGCTTGGCGACATCTTCACCCGGGGCCCAGACCCCGAATACACCACACTCTTCACGAGGCGAACTGAAGTCTTGCTCGGGCTGCTGCGCGGTCACGGTTTGGCGGCTCCCTAGGGCGCGGTTGGTGACATCACGGAGTCTACGGGCACCGCGGCCCGGCGACGCAACCAAAGCGGCGTGTTGCGCCCGCCAAGAACGCCGTGTCGCCGGTTACGCGCAGATCAGAGCAGGTCACGAGGCTAAACCGAGCAGAGGTAACCAGTGTTGAATGTCACAGGCCCGTGCGCCGGAAAGGGCCAGCGCGCCACTTGCCGCCGCCTCGTCGAACCCCAACAGCCCCGTTGCCACCAGCAGCCACGTGCGCGGGTCGGTTTCCACCACGTTCGGCGGCGTTCCCCGGGTATGCCGAGGACCGGACATGCACTGCACGGCCACGAATGGCGGTATTCGCACCTCGACGCTGGCACCGGGCGCTACGTCGGCCAAGGTACGCGCCGTGAGCCGGACGGCGCTCGCGAGATCGGCCCGTTCCGGCGCGGGGCGGCTTTCGTCACGCAGCCAGTCGGCCATCGCCGACACAACCTGCCGTGTCTTTGCCGGATCGGCTTTCTGACGGGCGGCCATACCTTAGGGTCTCAGAATCATGGAGCGTCGTCGTTCGGGCGCGCGGCCACCCTACCGAACCATCGGCTTTATCACGCTGGTGGCGCTGACGCTCGTGCTGGGCGCGCTGTACTGGCAGTTCCGCGGGAACTTCACCGCCAAGACGAAGTTGATGATGGTTGCGCCGCGGGCCGGCCTGGTGATGGACCGGGGTGCGAAGGTCACTTACAACGGCGTACAGATCGGTCGAGTTGCCAGCATCTCCGAGATCGACCGCGACGGCGTCCCGGCAGCCCAGTTCGTCCTGGACATCTTTCCGAAGTACATCCCTCAGATTCCGGCAAATGTGGCCGCCGAGATCAAGGCGACCACCGTGTTCGGCAACAAATATGTCTCCCTCAGCTCACCGAAAGAGCCTGTGCCCCAACACATCACGCCTACTGTCCTGATCGATGCAACGAAGGTGACCACCGAATTCAACACACTGTTCCAGACGCTGACGGCGATCGCGGAGAAGGTCGACCCGATCAAGCTGAACCTGACACTGAGCGCGGCCGGTCTGGCACTGGCCGGTCTGGGTGACAAGTTCGGCGCCTCGCTGACCAACGGCAACGCAATCCTCGACGATCTGAACCCGCAGCTTCCTGCGGCGCGCCGCGACGTGCAGCGCCTGGCGGCACTGGGTGACGTCTACGCCGACGCCGCACCGGATCTACTCGCGGCTCTCGACCAGGCGGCGACGACGGCACGCACCGTCAGTGGGCAGCGCAACGAGCTGGATGCGGCGTTGCTGGCGGCCGCCGGATTCGCCGACACCGCGTCGCCGGTATTCGAGCGGGGCGGACCGTATCTGGCGCGGGGGGCCGCCGACCTGACGCCCACCGCCGAGCTGCTCGACGAGTACAGCCCCGAAATCATGTGCACGATACGCAACTACGACGAAGTCGCGCCTCGGATCCGAAACGCACTCGGCTTCAACGGTTATGCGCTCGGGGCGACGTCGTCGGGTGCGATCTCGGGTGCACCCAATCCGTACACCTGGCCGGAGAACCTGCCCAGGACCAACGCCCGCGGCGGGCCGGGCGGGAAACCGGGCTGCTGGCAGAAGATCACCCGCGACCTGTGGCCCGCCCCGTATCTGGTGATGGACGTGGGCGCCAACCTGGCGCCGTACAACCATTTCGACCTGGGTTCACCGGTGATCATCGATTACGTCTGGGGCCGGGTCATCGGCGACAACACCATCAACCCCTGATCATGACATCACTGCTGCGCGCGCTTGCCGCTGTCAACGCCGCCCTGCTGGTGCTCACCGGCTGTCACGACACCGGCGCCGGCGGACATGGTCAATGCCGGACACTGGCCGCCGACCCCAGCTGGTATGGCGACAACCGCGACCGGATCAACGCGATGATCAGCGAGCTGGGTAGCTGCGGGAAGACCGCCCCGGTCGGCCGCCAAGCACCGTTGGCGTTGTTTGACTGGGACAACACCATGACCCGAAACGACATCGGCAACGCGACGTTCTACTGGGTGGTGCGCAACGCCAAGGTGCGTCAACCGCCAGGCGGAGACTGGACCACCACGAGCCCCTACCTCACCCCCGTGGCCGCAGCGTCCCTCGCCGCCGCCTGCCGGGGCCTCGCGCCTCCCGGCGACCCGCTGCCGACCGGTGCCGGCCAAGGTACCGACTGCGCCGACGAGTTGGTGACTGTCTACTCGAACGGCCGAACCCGCTCGGGGGAAACAGCATTCGAGGGCTACGACCATCGGCGCTTGAAGCCGGTGGACGCGTGGGTGCTGCAGGTGCTCGCCGGCTGGACCGATGCGGACATCACCGGATTCGCCGCCGCCGCCAGGCAGGAAAATCTGGACGCGCTCCAGGGCACCGAGCAGACCGTCGGCAGTACCCGGCAAACCGCCTGGGTGCGTTATTACCAGCAGATGCGCGATCTCGTGGGCACGTTGCAGGCCAACGGGTTCGACGTGCGCGTCATCTCCGCCTCACCCGAGCTTGTGGTGCGGGTCTGGGCGGCAGATGTCGGCATTCCCGCCGACCGGGTGATGGGCGTGCTCACCGAACACGACGGCGCCCTGGTCACTCCACGTCTGGCATCCTGCGGCGGGGAACCTTCGATGCCGTTCAACGAAGGCAAACGATGCCGCGTCAATCAGCAGGTGCTGGGCATCTCGGGTCCGGCGGCATTTGCGCCGGCTCCCGAATCCCGCCGACAGGTGTTCGCCGCCGGCGACTCTGACGGCGACGCCACCTTCCTCTCCGATGCGACCGGTCTGCGACTCGTCTTGAATCGTCATCAGATTGAGCTGATGTGCCGGGCCTACTCCGACTCCGACGGCCGCTGGCTGGTCAACCCGACCTTCATCGATCCGCTGCCGCAGAGCCCACCGTACTCGTGCGCCACTCAGGGGTTCGACCAATCCGACGGCGGTCAGGGTCCACTGCACGGACCCGACGGCGCCGTCGTCCCCGACCAGCAGGACCGGGTACACTAACCGCGCGGCCGCAATAACGCCGAGATGAACTCACCTTTACGGCCACGTGTCGAGCTGCGGTCTAATCTTCTGTGTTGCAACAATTGTCACCCCGCCGCGCCGTTCGGCCAGAAGTGTGAGATTCTCCCGTTAACCAATGTGCGACTTAAGGCGGTGTTCCGATGCCAACAAGCTTCCCGTACGACGGCGGTCGGTCCGCTGGGCGCTCGTTGAACCCTCTGGTGGTCACCCGCCGAGGCAGGATAGCCCGTTTAGAAAGCGGTCTGACCCCGCATGAGGCACAGATTGAAGATTTGATCTTCCTGCGAAAGACGCTGAATCGGGCCGACATTCCGTACCTGCTGGTTCGCAACCACAAAGACCGGCCGGTTCTGGCCGTCGACATCCAGTTGCGCAGCGCTGTCGAAAAAGCCTTGGCAGCGGCGTGCGTCACCGAACCGATGTATGCCAAAACGCTTGATGGACGATCACTTCCACCGTTACTGTTGGCGCATGGCCGGCTTTCGGCAGCAGCGGATCCGCGTACCCTGCGGCTGTACCGCCGCCGTATCGCTCCGGGCGGGTTCCGCTACGGTCCGGGTTTCGGCGTCGACCTGCAATTCTGGGTGTTCGACGAATCGGTGATCCGATGCCCGGTCGAAAACTCGCTGACCCGCACCGTGCTGCCCCGGGCCGAGGTGACTCCGGCGACCGTCAAGCTCTACGGCTACAAGTGGCCGACTTTGGAGGGTATGTTCGCGCCGCACGTCAGCGACGTGACCTTTGACGTTGACATGGTGTTTTCGTGGGTCGACGGCAGTGACCCGGCGTTCCGCGCTCGCCGGGCCGCGCAGCTATCCGAGCACATCGTCGGCGAGGGTGACGACGCGGAGGCGCGTATCCGCCAGATCGACGAGTTGAAGTACGCGCTGCGTTCGGTGAACATGTTTGCGCCGTGGATCCGCCGTATTTTCATCGCGACCGACTCGACACCACCGCCGTGGTTGGCAGACCATCCGATGATCACGATTGTGCCTGCCGTGGAGCACTTTTCGGATCCCTCCGCGTTGCCGACATACAACTCACACGCGGTAGAGAGCCAACTGCACCACATCGCCGATCTGAGTGAGCATTTCCTGTACTCCAACGACGACATGTTCTTCGGCCGACCGCTGAAGGCCAGCATGTTCTTCTCACCCGGTGGAGTAAGCAAGTTCGTGGAAGCGAAGACCCGGATCGGGTTGGGAAGCAACGATCTCACCCGCAGCGGCTTCGAAAATGCGGCGCGAGTGAACCGGCAACTGCTCTTCGAGCGGTTCGGACAGCTCACCACCCGCCACCTCGAACACACCGCGGTTCCACTGCGAAAAAGCATCCTGCGGGAGATGGAGCGAGAGTTCCCGGACGACTTCGCTCGCACCCAGGCCAGCGCTTTCCGCTCCTGCACCGACATCTCGGTGACCAATTCGTTCTATCACTACTACGCGTTGCTCACCGGTCGCGCGGTACAGCAAGAGAACGCCAGAGTGCTCTATGTGAACACCACGACCCGAGCCGGGCTGGATTTGCTGCCCGAATTACGCAGGCGTCGCCGGTGCCACTTCTTCTGCCTCAACGACAGTAGTTTTCCCGAGGTCGCTGCGGCCGAACGCGCCGAATTGGTGATCAGCTTCTTGGAACGGTATTTCCCGATCCCCGCGCCGTGGGAAAACGTCGGTGACGTCAGTCAGCCGGATTTCGCGGTGCCGTCGAGGTCAGCGCCATCGGAGGGTGCGTGAAAAGCGAGTCGCGACGGGAAGGCTCGATGAAGATGCCGGCTTCGGCGATGTTGCGTTGCGCCTGACCCGGAGTGACGAACGTGCCGACGGTGTTTCCGCCGCCAAGCGGGATGACGGAGTGCACAACGGTTTCCGGGTAGATGTGCACCAGGTTGCAGGCTTGGGCGCCGTCCCTGCCGCGGGTTCCGCCGACGGCAACCGTGAGGTCCTGCGTGTAGCACGTTGCCGAAGCGACCGACACCGGGATTCCGACGAAGGTGGCATTCGTCGAATAATGCAGGTGTCCGGCCAAGATGGACCGAACATCGCTGCCGCGCAGCACTCGGCCAAGCGGTGCCTGGTCACGCAGCTCCACCGTGACCGCCATGTCCAGCACGCTGGGAATCGGCGGGTGGTGCAGGGCCAGGATTGTTCCATCCGGCGCCGGCGTTGCCAATTGCTCAGCAAGCCAATCTAATTGGGATGCCCGGAGCTCGCCGTGGTGGTGTCCCGGCACCGAGGTGTCCAGTGTGACGATGCGCAGCCCGTCGATCATGCGGACGTGATCGAGCGGAGCCATGGACGGCACCTCGTCCATCAGCAGGCGACGCAGTTCGGCCCGGTCGTCGTGGTTGCCCATCACCCAGACGAGTTCGGCACCGAGGCAGGCGGCGAACGGCTCGACCAGGTGGCGAAGCTTGCGGTACGCGGCGGGCTCGCCCCGGTCGGCGAGGTCTCCGGTGAAGACGATGGCATCGGGGCGCACCCCGGAGTGGTCCAACTGCCCGAGAAGTTCACCCAGCCGAGCGTCGGCATCGACGTCGCCGTACAGCGGACCGTCGCCGCCGATCAGGTGTGTGTCGCTGATGTGCAGTAGAACGTAATCCGGCCGCGGGTGCTCCGCGGCCCTGAGTCTGTGCACCGGCGGTGCCGCCCTCTCTAGCTGGGAATTTAACAGGCAATTAACAAGTGTAGGGCTTCAAGCGCCGGATCGCTCGCCATGTGAGCTGTTGCACGTTCGCCGTTGCACGGCGACCGCAGCGATCGCGGCCGCCTCGTTGATGGCCAGGTGCGCCAGGATCGGCGCCGTCAGGCTCTGGCTGCGGTCGGCCATCCAGCCGAACACCCAGCCCGCAATCCCGGTCACCAACAAGATCGGCAGGACGGGCTCACCCCCCGCACGCGCATCGGCGACATGTGACAGCCCGAATGCACTTGCCTGCAGTAGGCGGCCACGCGCCGGGCCGAAGGCTGTCGCGGCGGTGGTGCCCAGCGCTGCGCGAAAGCCGGCCTCCTCGGCCCACACCGTGCCGAGCGGTATCTGCCATCCCAACCATGCCGGCACCGACGGCGGCAACTCGCGGTCCGACATCGACAGCCGCACTCTGGGAACTGGCGTCGTCGCGGTAATGACGGCGGTGGCCAGGGCGGCTACCGCCGAGCCCAGCCGCAATCCTGACCACACCTGCGGCGGGCGAAACCCCAGGGATGCGCCGGTTTTCAGAGCCAGCACGCTGCCGGCACCGGCCTGCGTCGCCACCCGGTATGCAGCGGGCAGGCGTGGACCGACGAAGCTCCAGCCGACCAGTGCGGCGGCCAAACCCAGAGCGCGAAGCCTTAACCGAAGAATCGCGGCAGCACCGCCTCGGACGTTTCACGCAACTCGGTCAGCGACACCGTGAACAGTCCCTGCACCTCCACGGTGTCCGACGCCTGATCCACGACGCCGATGCGGGCCGCCGGCAGGCCCCGGGCTTCGCACATGGCCCGGAACCGGCTCTCTTCGGTGCGCGGCACCGCGACGAGCACCCGGCCGGCGGACTCCGAGAAGAGCGCCACAAAGGGATCGGCGTCCTCGGGCAGCACGATCCGGCAACCGGTTTCCCCCGCAAGGGCCGATTCGACGATTGCCTGCGCCAGACCACCTTCGGAGAGGTCGTGTGCCGCGGTGATCAGCCCGTCTCGTGATCCGGCGGCCAGCACCTCGGCGAGCAGCTTCTCGCGCTGCAAGTCAACCGCGGGCGGTAACCCGCCCAGGTGATCGGCCGTCACCTGCGCCCATATCGAACCGTCGAATTCGTCGCGGGTGTCGCCGAGCAGCAACAGGCTCTCCCCCGGTTCGGTCCCCAAGCCGGTGGGGATGCGCCGGCTGACGTCATCGATCACACCGAGCACCCCGACCACCGGGGTGGGCAGGATCGCCGTCGACCCCGTCTGGTTGTAGAAGCTGACATTGCCGCCGGTGACCGGAATGCCCAGCGCGGCACAGCCATCCGCAAGCCCGCGTACCGCCTGGGAGAACTGCCACATCACGCCCGGGTCCTCCGGCGAGCCGAAGTTGAGACAGTTTGTCACCGCCACCGGGATGGCACCGGTGACGGCCACGTTGCGGTAGGCCTCGGCCAGGGCGAGTTGCGCACCGGTGTATGGATCAAGTTTGGTGTAGCGCCCCGAGGCGTCGGTGGACAACGCGATGCCGCGGCCGGTCGCCTCGTCGATACGGAGCACACCGCCGTCCGCGTGCTCGGCCAGCACGGTGTTGCCCCGTACGTATCGGTCGTACTGCTCGGTGATCAGGGCCCGGCTGCACAAATGCGGACTGTCAAGCAGGGCAAGCAGAGTCGCGCGCAGTTCCTCTCCGGTGCCGGGCCGGGGCAGCTTCTTCGACGAGTCCGCGTTGAGCGCGTCCTGGGTATCGGGACGGACGACCGGACGCTGGTACACCGGACCCTCGTGGGCCACCGTGCGCGGCGGTACGTCGACGACGGTCTCGCCGTGCCAGGTAATGCGCAGCCGATCACCGTCGGTGACTTCGCCGATGACCGTCGCCAGCACCTCCCACTTCCGGCATACCGCCATGAAGGCATCGACATTCTCCGGCGCAACCACCGCGCACATCCGCTCCTGCGACTCACTGCACAAGATCTCGGCGGGCGTCATCTCCTTGGCGCGTAATGGCACCGCGTCCAGGTCGATCGCCATGCCGCCGTCTCCGGCCGACGCCAACTCCGATGTGGCACAGGATAATCCGGCGCCGCCGAGGTCCTGGATGCCGATCACCAGACCGCCGGCATAGAGCTCGAGGCAGCACTCGATGAGCACCTTCTCCATGAAGGGGTCACCGACTTGCACCGACGGCAGCTTCTTGCGCGAATTCTCGGCCCCCCCGTCGGCGCTGAACGTCTCCGAGGCCAGCACCGAGACCCCCCCGATGCCGTCCAGCCCGGTGCGCGCCCCGAACAGGATGATCTTGTTGCCGGTGCCGGAGGCGAACGCCAGATGCAGGTCCTCCTGCCGTAACACGCCTACGCACAACGCATTCACCAGCGGGTTGCCGGCGTAGCATGCGTCGAAGACGGTCTCGCCGCCGATATTGGGCAGGCCAAGCGAGTTGCCGTAGCCGCCGATGCCCCGGACCACGCCGTCGAGGACGCGGCGGGTGTCGGGCGCGTCGGCGGCACCGAACCGGAGCTGGTCCATCACCGCGACCGGCCGGGCTCCCATCGCCATGATGTCGCGGACGATGCCGCCGACACCGGTAGCCGCACCCTGGTAAGGCTCCACATACGACGGATGGTTGTGCGACTCGACCTTGAAGGTGACCGCCCAGCCGTCGCCGATGTCGACAACGCCCGCGTTCTCACCGATCCCTGCCAGCATCCCGGTGCGCATCGCGTCGGTGGTGGTCTCGCCGAAATAGCGGAGATGGACCTTGGACGACTTGTAGCTGCAGTGCTCGCTCCACATCACCGAATACATCGCCAGCTCGGTATCGGTGGGCCGACGGCCGAGGATCTCGCGGATGCGCTGGTACTCGTCGTCTTTGAGGCCCAGTTCGTGGAATGGTTGCGGATGCTCGGGGGTGGTCGCGGCGTGTTCGACGGTGTCAGTCACGGGGGTGGGCGCGCTCGTCACGGACACAGTCTAGGTTCCGGCTGCGAGGGGGGCTGACCGCGCGGCCTGCCGCATTATCTGCGGCCGGTCTTGTCCATGATTGGGATGGCTCGAATTGGCGTGGGCGTCAGCTGATCTTCTCGATCGCAGATAAGTCGGCAGTCCGACGAAATCCGCGACGCCATAACCAGTTTGAGCATCGATACGATGCTGCTATCCGATCTGGTTGGTGGGTGGTGGTTGGGGTTGGAAGGGTTGGTACCACCACCACTGGGCGCGTTCGCCGCTGGGCCCGGGGTAGGGCGGCACGTCGGGTGGGGGGTGGTCGGGTGGACGCGCGAGTGAGCCGGGGTGTAGCAGGTCTCCGTCGCTGTCGGTGACGGTGAGGTGCTCGGCGTCTCCGGTGATGGTGATCTCGCCGCGGTGGTGCAGCCGGTGGTGGTAGGGGCAGACCAGGACCAGGTTGGCCAGGTCGGTGGGGCCGCCGTCTTCCCAGTGCCGGATGTGGTGGGCATGCAGGCCGCGGGTAGCGCCACAGCCGGGCACCGCGCAGCTGCGGTGGCGGTGCTCGAGAGCGCGCCGTAGCCGCCGGTTGACTCCGCGGGTGCTGCGCCCGGCGCCGATGACCTCGCCGTCACGTTCGAACCAGACCTCGTAGGTGGCATCACAGCTCAGGTAGTGGCGGTCGCCCTCGCTCAGCACCGGACCCAGGTGCAGCGCGCCCACCCGCTGCGCGACATCGACGTGCACGACCACCGTGGTGTGCTGGGCGTGCGGGCGGGCGGTGGCCTCGGTATCCCAGCCGGCCTCGACCAGCCGCATGAACGCCTGCAGGGTGTCGGGCATCGGCGGCGCTGTCTGGGAGGCGCCCCCGGCGTCGGCGCGGTCGTGTTTCCACTGGGTGATCAACGCCTCGCGGTGGGAGGCCAGCGCTGCCTCGAACGTCGCCGCCTCCGTATGCGGCAAGGTGATCCGCCACGTCGTGGACTCCTCGTCGCCGGTCTTGGTGATCGCAGGCTGCCGACGCCGATCCGGCTCCGGACGCGGTTCCAGTTTGACCGCGGTACGCAACTGAGCGACCGAGGCATGCCGCGCCAACTGCGCATAATGCTCATCAGATCCCTGCCCGGCCCTAGCCGCGATCACCCCGACCTGATCCAGCGACAACCGCCCCTCCCGCAAACCCTGGGTGCAACGCGGAAACTCCTCCACCCGGCCTGCGATCGTGGTGATCGTGTGCGCAGTCGTCGAGGACAACCCCAGCTTCCAGGCCACCAACGCCGCCACCGAGCGCGCCCCGGTCATCCCGCACAACCCGTCACGATCGATCTCAGCCGCGATCTCCACAATCCGCCCGTCCAGGGCGTTACGCTGCCCGGCCAACTGCGCCAACTCCTCGAACAACACCTCCAAACGCTCCTTCGGAAGCATCACCGCAGAGCCCACCGAGCCGACCGAAGACATAACCCCATCATCACAGCGGGGTACGACAACTCTTCGCCGCGAAGTTCAGGCCGCGGCACCTGTCACCTCGCCCAAGCGCCGACCGTCAGCTAAGGGTTCAAGGCTCCGGCGAACGAGCCGGCCTTAGTCCTCGGAAAACTCAGCCACCACGCAGAAAACGTTGCCCTCCGGGTCGGCCATCACCACCCAGCGGAAGTCGTCCCCGATGCTGTGGCGTCCGACCTCGGTGGCGCCCGCAGCGGTCAGTCGTGACACTTCGCCGTCCACATCCGCGGCCACGTAATCCAGATGCACACGATTCTTGCCCGGGGTCGGGTCGGGCACCTTCTGGAACCCCAGCCGCGGCCATTCCGGGGTGATCACGGCAACGAACTCACCCGGCATCAGTTCGCGCGTCGTGCCGCCGAACTGCGCGGCCCACCAGCCGGCCAGCATCGCCGGATCGGTGCAGTCGAAGGTCACCATCTCCAATTTGAGCGCCATAAGGCCGACCTTAGGCCTCGGGCGCCAGAAACGCTTGCAGTGCAGCCGCATACGCGCCGATGTCGCGCGCGCCCATCAACTCGCGCGCGGAATGCATGGCCAGTTGCGCGGCGCCGACGTCGACCGTCGGAATACCGGTTCGCGCCGACGCCATCGGCCCGATCGTCGAACCGCACGGCAGATCCGCGCGGTGTTCGTAGCGCTGCAGCGGCACGCCCGCCTGCTCGCAGGCGATGGCAAAGGCCGCCGCGGTGCGTCCATCGGTCGCGTACCGGAGATTCGGGTGCACCTTGAGCACAGGTCCCCCGTTCACCGCGATCTGGTGTCCCGGCTCGTGACGCTCCGGATAGTTGGGGTGCGTGGCGTGCGCCATGTCGGCCGACGCCAGCAGGGAGGCGGGCAGCAACCGCAGAAAGTCCTCCCGGTTGCCGCCGGCGGCCAGGACGATCCGTTCCAGCACGGTACCCAGCAGATCGGATTGCGCGCCGTGGTCAGACGTCGAGCCGACCTCTTCATGATCGAACAGCACGAGCACCGGCACAAATCCGTCCGTCTCGGGCGTCAGGGCCAGCAAGGCCTCCAAGCCGGCGTAGCAACTGGCCTGGTTGTCCAGCCGCGGCGCGCTGAGCAGGCTGGCGTCGGCGCCGATCACGGCCGATGCGGCGAGGTCATGAGTCATCAGATCGGCGGAAAGCACCTCCTCGGGGGCCACTCCCGCCTGCTCGGCCACGTATCCGACGAAAGACTCGGCCACGTTACCCACGCCCCAGACCGCGTTGAGGTGCCGCTGCGGATCAAGTGTCACGGACTTGCGGTCCTCGGCCAGGTGGATGGCCAACTGGGGAACCCGCAGGATCGGCTCGTCGATACGAACCAGCCGATGGCTCACCCCGCCGCTGTCGCGCACCGACAACCGCCCGCTGATGCCCAGGTCTAGATCCAGCCAGGAGTTCAGCCAGGCTCCGCCGTACGGCTCGAGCGCCACCACCTTCCAGCCCGCCACGCAGCGGTCCGGGTGTTGCTTGACTCGCAGGTTCGGGCTGTCGGTGTGTGCGCCGACGATTCGGAAAGGTGTCAGGCCGGCCCGCCCGCTCCAGGCGACCAGCGATCCGGCGCGGACGGTGAAATAGCGGCCCGGCTGCCCGGGCCAGCGGTCGAACTCGCTGAGTTCGGTATATCCCTCGTCAAGCAACCGCGTGGCCGCTGCGGCGCACGCGTGGAAAGGCGACGGGGAAGCATCAATGAATTCCCCCAGGCCGGGGGCGGTGGCCACCATGTAGCCAGGTTAGGCACCGTCTCCTGCACATGGGCGTTAGGGTCTTGCCTGTGCCCGCTGTTCAGCCGCAGCCCATTCTGGAGCCCTTGACACCAGCCGCGATCTTCTTGGTGGCCACCATCGACGAGGGCGGGGAACAGGCGGTACACGCCGCACTCCCCGACATCTCGGGATTGGTGCGCGCAATAGGATTCCGCGACCCGGCCAAACGGCTCTCGGCCATCACCTCGGTCGGCTCCGAAGCCTGGAACCGATTGTTCTCCGGCCCCCGGCCGGCCGAGTTGCATCCGTTCCCCGAGCTGGTGGGTCCCCGTCACACCGCACCCGCGACGCCCGGGGACCTGCTGTTCCACATCAGGGCCGAGACCATGGACGTGTGCTTCGAACTGGCCGGCCGCATTCTCAAGGCGATGGCGGGGGCGGTGACGGTGGTCGACGAGGTGCATGGCTTCCGATTCTTCGACAACCGCGACCTGCTCGGATTCGTCGACGGCACCGAGAACCCGGACGGGCCGATCGCCGCGAGCGCGACCACAATTGGAGACGAAGACCCCGACTTCGCCGGTTCGTGCTACGTCCACGTCCAGAAGTACCTGCACGACATGACCTCGTGGGACTCGCTGTCGGTTACCGAGCAGGAGCGGGTTATCGGGCGAACCAAGTTGGAGGACATCGAACTCGGCGACGAGGTGAAGCCGTCCAACTCCCATATCGCCCTCAATGTGATCACCGACGACGACGGCACCGAACTGAAGATCGTGCGGCACAATATGCCGTTCGGCGAGCTCGGCAAGAGCGAGTACGGCACGTACTTCATCGGCTACTCGCGCACACCGGCGGTGACAGAGCGCATGCTGCGCAACATGTTTCTGGGCGACCCGCCGGGCAACACCGACCGGGTACTCGACTTTTCCACCGCGGTCACCGGTGGGCTGTTCTTCTCCCCCACCGTCGACTTTCTCGATGACCCGCCTGCCCTGCCGATATCGCCGGCACCGGCCGCGGCCGTGACAACGACTTCATATGACGGCTCACTGTCGATCGGCAGCCTGAAAGGAATCTCCCGATGAACAACCTGTACCGCGACCTGGCGCCAATCACCGAATCTGCCTGGGGCGAAATCGAAGTGGAGGCGGCACGGACGTTCAAGCGGCACATCGCCGGGCGCCGGGTGGTCGACGTCAGCGAGCCCGGCGGACCCGTGACGGCGGCCGTCAGCACCGGCCGGCTGATCGACCTGGAATCACCCACCGACGGCGTGATCGCCCATCTGCGCGACAGTCGGCCGCTGGTCCGGCTACGAGTCCCGTTTACCCTGTCCCGCAACGAGATCGACGATGTTGAGCGCGGCTCCAACGACTCGGACTGGGAGCCGGTCAAGGCCGCCGCCAAGAAGCTGGCGTTCGTGGAGGACCGGGGCATCTTCGAGGGCTATGCCCCGGCGTCGATCCAGGGCATCCGGAGCGCAAGTTCGAACCCGCCACTGCCGTTGCCCGAGGATCCCCGCGACATTCCGGACGTGATCACCCAAGCCCTCTCCGAACTGCGCCTGGCCGGTGTCGACGGCCCGTACTCGGTACTGCTGTCCGCCGATGCGTACACGAAGGTGAGCGAAACCACCGAGCACGGTTATCCGATCCTGGAGCACCTGAACCGGCTGGTAGACGGGGACATCATCTGGGCACCGGCTATCGACGGCGCATTCGTGTTGACCACCCGCGGCGGTGACTTCGACTTGCAGTTGGGCACCGACGTATCGATCGGTTACCTCAGCCACGACGCCGAGACGGTACAGCTCTATCTGCAGGAGACCCTGACGTTTCTGTGCTACACCGCTGAAGCGTCGGTCGCCCTCTCTGCCCCCAGAGATTGAGCGCCATGGCGACATTCGACGGCTACCGCGCGTTGGTCACCGGCGCCACCTCCGGGATCGGCCGCGCGATAGCGCTGCAGCTCGCCCAGCGCGGTGCCGAAGTGGTGGTACACGGGCGTAACCGGGAGCGGGGCGCGGAGGTGGTCCGGGAGATCGAAAGCAGCCATGGCACAGCGTGTTTCGTTGCCGCTGAGCTCAACAACGCCGATGACGTGCGACGGCTGGCCGCCGAAGCCGGCCCAGTCGACATCCTGGTCAACAACGCCGGCGTCTTTATATTCGGTGACACCGTCGACACCGACGACGCTGTCTTCGACGAACATGTGAATGTCAACATGCGCGCCCCCTACCTGCTGGTGCAGGAACTGGTGCCGAGTATGGCCGAACGGGGCCGCGGGGCGGTCGTCAACATCAGCACGCTCGCTGCCTCCGCGCCGAAGCGCAAGGGTGGCATCTACGGTGCCACCAAGGCCGCCCTGGAGTTGCTCACCAAGGTGTGGGCAGACGAATACGGCGCATCCGGCGTGCGAGTCAACGCGGTGGCGGCCGGCCCTACCGACACCCCGGGAACCGAGGCCACTCCGGGCCTACTGGAGAAGCTGGCGGGTGTCACCGCATTGCGCCGGATCGCCGATGCCGGCGAAATCGCCAGTGCGGTAGTCTTTCTCGCCTCGCCAGAGGCAAGTTACGTGAACGGTTCGATATTCAATGTCACCGGCGGCGAGACCTCATTTGCCCGGTAGCCACGCCCTGAACGACCGGCCACCGGTGCTGGTGTTCGACGTGAACGAGACACTCATCGACATCGAGTCCATGGCGCCGTTGTTCGACGCACTCTTCGGCGATCGACGAGTGTTGCGGGAGTGGTTCAACACCCTGGTCATGTATTCGATGACGGTTACGTTGTCCGAACACTACGTCGATTTCGCGACACTCGCCGGCGGCGTGCTGCGGATGCTGGGCACCATCCACCAGATTCCGGTTAGCGCTGACGACGTGCAGCGTGTCATGACAGGCATGCTCACCATGCCCGCGCACCCCGACAGTGTCGACGGACTCACCCGGCTGCGCGCCAGGGGTTTCCGTCTGGTCAGCCTGACGAATTCGCCTCAAATCCCCGGGATTCCGACCGCGCTGGACAACTCCGGTCTGTCCGGACTGTTCGAGCGCCAACTGAGCGTCGACGCGTGCCAGGCGTTCAAGCCGGCACCAGCGGTCTATCGACACGTGTGTCAGGAGCTCGACGTGGCTCCCGCCGATTGCATGATGGTGGCCTCCCACGTGTGGGATCTCCTGGGCGCCCGCAACGTCGGCTTCAGTACTGCCCTGATCACCAGGGCGGGCAACGCACCGCTGGCGGTCGACGCACTACCGCAGCCCGCGGTGACAGCCGGCGATCTGCGCGAGCTCGCGCGGTACCTGTTGCGTCCCGGCGCGAAAGGAAAAGATCAGTGATGGCAAAAGAATACGACGTTGTGGTGCTCGGCGCGGGCCCGGTGGGGCAGAATGCGGCCGACCGTGTTCAGGCCTGCGGCCTGAGTGTCGCCATCGTCGAGCGCGAGCTTGTGGGTGGCGAGTGTTCCTATTGGGCCTGTGTGCCGAGCAAGGCGCTACTTCGCCCCATCCTCGCCGTGGCCGATGCCCGCCGGGTGGACGGCGCCCGCCAGGCGGTGAGCGGTTCGATCGACACCGGCGGCGCCTTCGGCCGTCGCGACCGTTACGTCGGCGATTGGGACGACACCGATCAGGCCGACTGGGTGAACGGGATCGGCGCCGCGCTGATCCGCGGGCATGGACGGTTGGCCGGCCCCCGCCGAGTGGCGGTGTCGACCACGAGCGGTGAGGTGGTGCTGGCGGCCCGGCATGCGGTCGTAGTCTGCACCGGGAGCCGCCCGGTCATCCCCGACCTGCCCGGCATCGATGAAGCCAGACCTTGGACCAACCGCCAAGCCACCGACAGCAGCGCGGCCCCGGGCCGGCTCGCGGTCGTGGGCGCGGGCGGGGTCGGCGTCGAAATGGCCACCGCCTGGCAGGGATTGGGAGCGTCGGTGACCCTGCTGGTACGGGGCTCCCAACTGCTGCCCCGGATGGAGCCCTTCGTCGGCGACCTCGTCGGCCGGGGGCTTTCCGCCGCGGGAGTCGATGTGCGCCTCGGCGTCGCGGTCCGAGCGCTGCACCGCCCCGATCCGGCGGGCCCGATCGATCTCGCATTGGACAATGGTGACCGGCTGGAAGTCGACGAGGTGCTGTTCGCGACGGGGCGCGCGCCGCTCACTGACGACATCGGTTTGGAGACAGTCGGATTGACCCCGGGCGGCTGGCTCGACGCGGACGACACCTGCCAAGTCGTGAACGTCGACGGAGGCTGGCTTTACGCGGCCGGCGACGTCAATCACCGCGCACTACTGACTCACCAGGGTAAGTATCAGGCTCGCATCGCCGGTGCAGCGATCGGCGCACGCGCCGCGGGTCGTCGGCTCGATACCGCGCCGTGGGGTGCGCACGCCACCACCGCCGACCATCACGCCGTGCCGCAGGCGTTCTTCACCGACCCCGAGGCGGCCGCCGTCGGACTGACTGCACAACAGGCCGCGCACGCCGGCCATCGCATCAAGACCATCGATGTCGAGATCGGGGACGTCGTCACGGGCGCCAAACTGTTCGCCGACGGGTACACCGGCCGGGCGCGCATGGTGGTCGACGTCGATACCCACCAGGTGCTTGGGATGACACTGGTCGGCCCCGGGGTCGCCGAACTGCTGCACGCGGCCACCATCGCCGTCGTCGGCCAGGTGCCCGTCGAGCGGTTGTGGCACGCGGTACCGTGCTTCCCGACCATCAGTGAGCTGTGGCTGAGACTTCTTGAAGCCTATCGAGATTCGTTTATTGTGGTGGTCTAGCGAAGGAGCAGCGATGGCGACCTCGGACGGATTCCATCCCGACTTCGACGCGCGCGACATCGATGCGCGCCGTAAGTGCGTCCATCACATCAGGTCTTCCGAACTCGACTCCGGCACCGCCCAGACAGCCGGACTGCAGCGGTTCGCCGCCATCAGCGGCAAATCCGTTGGTGCCGAACAGTTGTGGATGGGCGAAACGTTCATCGAGCCGGATACCGCGTCGGGCAACCACCACCACGGTGATTCCGAAACGGCGATCTACGTGCGAAGCGGTAACCCGGAGTTCGTCTTTCACGACGGCGTCCAGGAGGTCCGCATCAAGACCCAACCGGGCGACTACGTCTTCGTCCCGCCTTTTGTGCCACACCGCGAGGAGAACCCGGACCCGGACACCCCGGCCGAAGTCGTCATCGCCCGCAACAGCCAGGAGGCCATCGTGGTGAACCTGGAGACGCTGTACCCGCTCTGAGGCTGACTTGATTGCGGTGCGCGCCGGACCACTTGACCCGCGGGTGTTAAGACGTTTTAATACGTCCTATGACATCCGGTCCGCCTCGCCTCGATCTGGACCTCGCCGCTTTGCAGATCTCCCGGGGCGCCGTCCCCGCCACCGCTCAACTGGCGGAGGCGCTGAAGGCGCAGATCGTCGCGCAGCGGCTGCCCCGAGGTGGACGACTGCCCAGCGAAAAGGAGTTGATGGATCGAACCGGCTTGAGCAGGGTGACGGTGCGCGCGGCAGTAGGCATGCTCGAGAGGCAGGGATGGCTGATTCGCCGCCAGGGGCTGGGCACCTTCGTCGCCGAACCCGTGGAGCAGGAACTCGGATCCGGGGTTCGCACCATCACCGAGGTACTGGTGGATTCCGGCACCACCCCACAGGTGGACGTGCTCTCCCACGAAGTCATCTCAGCGCCGCAACGGGTCAGCGACGTCCTCGGCCTGACCGAGGTGCTGTGTGTCCGCCGCCGCTTCCGCGCCGGCCCGCAACCGCTGGCCATCGTCACCGTTTTCCTGCCGGCGGGTTTGGGCCGAGCCGTCGAACCGCTGCTGTCCGGAATGCCGACGACCGAGACCACCTACTCGATGTGGGAGCAGCGCCTCGGCGTGCGGGTAGACCGCGCCACTTACGACATCCGCGCTGCGGGTGCTTCCCCCGAGACAGCCGAGGCGTTGGGCCTCACGGCGGGCGCACCGGTGCTGGTGGTGGAGCGCACCAGTTACAGCGACGACGACAAACCTCTGGAAGTGGCGGTCTTCCACCACCGTCCGGAGCGCTACAAGTTCTCCGTCACACTGCCCCGCATGGTCGCCGGGCCGGGCGCCGGAATGACCGAAAGTGATGATCGCCAATGAATCTCGACACACGCGTGGGTCTGATACTGGCCCTGACGATCAATGGCCTGGCGGTGAGTGCCTACCGCGACTTGGTGGCCGTCTCACAGCGGGCGGAGGAATACGGATTCGATTCGGTGTGGCTGTGCGATCACTTCCTGACGATCAGTCCCGACGACTATGTCAAAGACGCCGGCATCGCCGGTGAGTCGAGCGGCACCAGCCGAAGCGCGCCGCCCGCCTCGCTGCCATTATTGGAATGCTGGACCGCGTTGAGCGCATTGGCGCGCGACACCAACCGCCTCCGACTGGGCACCAGCGTCTTGTGCAACTCCTACCGGCACCCTTCGGTGCTGGCGAAGATGGCGGCCACCCTGGACGTGATCTCAGAGGGCCGGCTGGATCTGGGAATGGGCGCCGGCTGGTTCCAGCGGGAATTCGACGCCTACGGGATTCCGTTCCCGCCGGTGCGCGATCGGGTGTCGGCCCTGGCCGAGTCGCTGGAGGTGATGAAGGCGGTGTGGACGGAGCCGAGTCCGACGTACGCCGGCCAGTACTACACGCTGAACGGTGCGATATGCGATCCGCCGCCCATCCAGCGGCCTCATCCGCCGCTGTGGGTCGGTGGCGAGGGTGACCGCGTCCACCGCATCGCCGCCAAGTCGGCGCAGGGCCTCAACGTGCGGTGGTGGTCCCCACAGCAGGTCGCACAGCGCCACGATTTTCTGCGTCGGGCATGCGAGTCGGCTGGGCGTGACCCCGAGACGCTGCGGTTGTCGGTGACCGTGCTGCTGGCGCCCACCGAATCCGCGGCGCAGGAAGCCCGGATCCGGGCCGAATTCGCTTCGATTCCCGAATCCGGACTCATCGTCGGGTCGCCCGCGCGCTGCCTCGAGCGGATTCGCGAGTACCAGGGCTGCGGCATCGATCAATTCCTCTTCACGATCCCGCACGTGGTTCAATCGCAGCATCTCGACGTTGTCGGGCGGGAGATCATCCCCACGATCAAGTCTGGATAGACCGCGGTCGCTCAGCGAATTCTCAACTGATTCTTCGCAATCCCTGGCTCTTGCTCCAGGTTTCGCATAGTCGCAGCCCGGAAGATTAGACCATGTCTGAGTCGATGCACGAGCCGCTGAACACGAATCTGATCGAGCGCTACCTGTGCACCCGTGCGCGACGCTACTTCCGCGGCAGGCACGATGGCGAGTTCTTCTTCGTCCTCAACACCGACCTGCGCCTGCACGTCCATCTGGAAATCCCACCCTCGCATCCGGACGTATTGACCATCCGAGTCACCCCCGCATACTTCTTTCCCGCCGCCGAACAAGGCCGGCTGACGACCCTCGCCCGGGCCTGGAACGAACAGCATCGCGACGTCACCGCGATCGTTCACGGCTCGTCCGACCCGCAGCGCATCGGCGTAACCGCCGAGCAGTCGCGGTGGATCGGCGAGCGGGTCCGGTTCAATGATGTTGCGGCGTTTGCGGACCGCGCCACCGCGGCCGCCGTCGATCTCTTCAGCCGGCTGACAGTGACCGCCGAGTTACCAGCGCCGGCATTGCTGCTCGACGCCAGCTGATCAAGGCGACCGGCAACCATCTTGTCGGGCCGCGGTTCACCGAGTCGCTCGCGGATGGCGGTCCACGGGTCGGCGTAGCAACCGGGGGCATCGCGGTAGGCCGCCCGGCGGGCGAGTAAGCGGCGGACAATCGGTGCGACCGCACCCATCGGAAAGCGTCGCCACCCGGTAGCGGCGCGCATCTCGGCGAGCATGTCCGGCCAGGGGTGGTGCTGGAACGACAGCAACCGCTGGGCCCGGGCGGTGTCCATCCGATCGGTGACGAACCAATCGTCGTCGCTCTCCGGGTCGCCGGGCAGAACGTTGTCGAGACCACGCGCGGCGGCCAGCGCCGCACCGACCTCGCCCTGCCTGAGCTGGACCATCCGGTGTGGCGAGAGAACTGCGAGGTCGACCTCGATCACCATCTGCGCCGCGTCCGGGTGCCGGCACCGGGCGGGCGACGAGAGCTGGACCAGGTGATCGGTGAGATTGCCGCTACGCCACTGGACCGCAACCGCCCGCTGTGGGAGTTTCACTTCGCCGACGGGCTGGCCGGTGGCCGGTTCGCGCTCATCGGCAAGGTGCACCACTGCCTGGCCGATGGAATCGCATCGGCGAATCTGCTGGCCCGCCTGATGGACCTCACCGAGCCGGCATCATTGGATGACGAGAAGAACTGCAGCCCAACAACATTGCCTAGACTTTTGCTGATGGCGGCGCGGGGCCATCTGCTGCGGCTAATCGAACTGCCGGGACTGCTCAAGGACGCCACGGTGGGATTGACGCGGGTGCGCCGCCGGTCCCGGGAACGGGGACCGCAGCCCGATCTGGCCGTCCCGTTCGATGCCCCAACCACCTTTCTCAAGCACGTGGTGTCACCCAGACGCCGATTCGCCAGCGCCGCAATGTCGTTGGCAGACGTCAAAGCAACTGCGACCGGGATGGGGGTAACGGTCAACGATCTGATCCTGGCGATAGCCGCCAGCGGTTTGCGGACGCTGTTGTTGAGTTACGACGGAGGCGCCGACCGCCCGATCATCGCATCGGTGCCGACGGCCACGGACAAATCCGACCGCGTCACCGGCAACGAGATCAGCGGCCTGTCGATATCGCTGCCGGTGCACATCGCCGATCCCGTCGAGTGGGTGCGCCTGGTGGCGCTGGCCACCCGGATCGCCAAGGAAGATCACGAGCTCCTCGGCCCGCGGCTGTACGGGCGCCTGATGAACTACCTGCCGACCGCAATAGCCCCTGCCTTGTTCCGATGGCTCGGCCGGCGCAAGGGACAGAACAAGATCATGAATGTGGCGGTTTCCAGCGGGATCGGGCCACGCAGCCAGGGCCGGTTCGATGACGCGCCGGTCAGCGAGATCTACTCGACCGGAGTGCTTTCGCCCGGCGCCCCGGTCAACATCACCGTGTGGAGCTATGCGGACCGACTCGGCGTCGCGGTGCTGACGGATGACCAGCCGTTCAAGGACCCGCATGACGCCACCGATGCGCTGATCGCCGCGTTCGACGAATTACGGCATGCCGCAATGGCTTACGACGGGCTAACGGCGTGACAGTTCAGGCGGTCATCACCGCGTCCAGCGCCGAGTAGAACAGGCCCAGGCCGTCGTCAGAGGGACCGGTCAACCCTTCGATGGCGTGTTCGGGGTGCGGCATCAAACCCACGACGCGCCCGTTGGCCGAGCTGACGCCGGCGATGTCGTGCTGGGAGCCGTTGATGTTGTCGCGGTAGCGGAACACCACCCGGCCGTCGCCTTCCAACTGGTCGAGTACCTGCTTGGGCGCAACATAGCGACCTTCGCCCGATTTCAGCGGTATCAGCAGGTCGGCATCGGACTCGAAGCGCGAAGTCCACGCCGTCGACGTGGACGAGACCCGCAGCCACACGTCGCGGCAGATGAAATGCAGCCCGACATTGCGCGTCAGGGCGCCAGGCAGCAGACCCGCCTCGCAAAGCACCTGGAACCCGTTGCAGATGCCCAGCACCGGCATGCCCCGGCCCGCCGCGGCGACCACTTCACTCATCACCGGAGCGAACCTGGCTATCGCACCGGCGCGCAGGTAGTCACCATAGGAGAAGCCACCCGGTACCACCACCGCATCGACGCCCCTGAGATCGGCGTCGGCGTGCCACAGGCTGACCGCCTCGGCGCCCACCAGGCGGGCGGCCCGCGCGGCATCGACGTCGTCGAGGGTTCCGGGGAAGGTGATGATGCCGATCCGCGCCGTCACTGCGTATCCCGGCTGATGGTCCAGTCCTCGATGACCGTGTTCGCCAGCAGCGACTCCGCTATCTCGGCCAGCTGGGAGTCATCGACGGTATCGTCGACTTCCAGCTCGAATCGCTTGCCCTGGCGCACATCTGAGATCCCGGGATGTCCGAGCCGCCCCAGGGCGCCGACAATCGCCTGACCCTGCGGGTCGAGAATCTCCGCTTTGGGCATCACGTGCACGACCACCCGGGCCACTGCATTCCTCCTCGGCTCTGACGACTCCGCGCCAACTCTACCGACCACCGCAGCAGCTAGGCGACCAGAACCAGCCCGTCACCACCCAACTCGGTGATGCGGCGGTGCGCTTCCCCGTGCGGGTCCCGGGACGCGTCGCTCAGGGCGGTCCAGGCGTTGACCCCGAAAGGCCGGCCGGCCAGGCCGGAAGCACCGCGCGCGGTGCGGGCCGCCGCGACGAAATCCTCGATCCGAGGGTGATCGAGCGCGACGTTCATGGCGTCGCACCGCTCACCGGCGATCTTGGCCAGGGCCATGCTGTTGACGCCGAGCAATACCGGTGGACGCGGCGATGGCAGCGGGAAACCGGCCCACTTCTCCGGCCGATCCGGGTTCCACTGAGCGTCGCACAGGTCGAGTACGTCGAGCAGGCGCCGGTGCCGTTGCTGCATCGAGTCGCTCAGCGGAATGTTCAACACTTGATGCTCTCGGGACCAGCGGGTGCCGGGTGTGGCGCCGGCGCCGAGGCCGAACACGAATCGCCCGCCGCTGATCTCCTGCACCGACGCGGCCGCCGCAACCGCGACTCCGGCCGGACGGTTCGCCGCGTTCACCACCAGCGTGCCGACCCCGATGGTGGACGTCGCGGCCGCCAGCGCGCCGGCCAACGTGAAGCACTCCAGCATCCGGGTGCCGAACAACACCGCGCCGGAAAGGTGGTCGAAAACCCATGCTCGCTGAAAGCCCTCGGCCTCGGCCCGCAACACACCGTCGCGGAGCTGGGGCCAGGGATGGGTGGCGGCACTGTAGAGGACATCCAGGGTCACCATCCGTTGCACCTAACCTCGGATCGCACGAAAAATTCTGTCTCACAATCTATTCGGCTAAGGACAGGAGTCGATGTAAGCCTCGCACAGTGCGGCGGTCAACGCGTCGAGTACGCCGGCATCGGAGACCACCGGCCAAGGCACCTGCGGGGTGCCCGACGACCAGAGGGTCAGTTCGCTGATCGTGCTGCTCGCGACGTGTGCAACAAGGTAGGTGTGCATCACGATCGGCCCACTGACCACGGCGGCCATCCGGGTCGGTTCGTCGTCGGTGATTGACGGCGACTGTGCGGGTGCCCCCAACTGACATCCACGCAGCGCGGCGACGGCAGGGCCGAACACCGACGCGGCGAGCGCACCACCGCGGGCCGTATCCCCGCGCCAGTGCATGATCTGGGCCTGTAGCTGCCACTGCCCGGCGGGCCGGGCGACCGTTGCCCGGGCGGCAACCGCGACGTTGCGACCGCCCTGCGGGGACACCACGCTGTTGCAGACCTGCTCGAATCTGAACGCGGGTGTGGTCCCCGTCAGCACGGTTTGGCTGCCGGCCAGGACAGGCCAGTTGTACACCGAATGCATCGGTATCGACCGCCGGTCGATCCAGGCGGTGCCGGGGATTTGATCGCACACCGGAGGACAGGTCTCGGGCTCCGCGAGCGCCGGTGGCGCCGCGATCAGTGTGATCACGAAGCTACCGGCGACCATCATCATCACGATAAACACCCTGAGCTGAATAGCCGCCATCAAGGCACAATCGTAGACATGCAACTGACGCATTTCGGACATTCCTGTTTACTCGCCGAGTTCGGTCAGACAAAGATTCTTTTTGACCCCGGCAGTTTCGCCCATGGTTTCGAGGGGATCAGCGGCCTGTCGGCCATTCTGATCACCCACCAGCATCCCGACCATGTCGACGTATCCCGACTGCCGGCGCTGCTCGAAGGCAACCCGGGCGCTGCGTTGTACGCTGACCCGCAAACCGCCGCGCAGCTCGGTGAGCCGTGCCAGGCGGTGCACGTGGGGGACGAATTGTCGGTCGGTCAGCTCAGTATCCGTGCCGTCGGCGGACGCCACGCCGTCATTCACCCGGAAATACCTGTGATAGAGAACATTTCGTTTCTGGTCGGCGACGGCGAACACCGCGCCCGGTTGATGCATCCCGGGGACGCGTTGTTCGTTCCCGGGGAACCGGTGGACGTCCTGGCCACTCCCGCCGCCGCGCCGTGGATGAAGATCTCCGAAGCCGTCGACTATCTGCGAGCGGTGGCGCCCGAACGGGCGGTACCCATCCACCAGGCTGTCGTGGCACCTGAGGCGCGAGGCATCTATTACGGCCGGCTTACCGAAATGACCACAACCGACTTTCAGGTATTGCCCGAGGAGAGCGCGGTCACCTTCTGAGGCGCGCCGCCAGTTCCCCCGCGAGCAGACGCAGAATCGCACGATGTGGCGGGGCGGCGTGCGATTTCATGTCTGCTCGCGCAAGAAAAAGGGCGCGCGTCACGTGATGTCGTCGGCCACCCCACGGCCGGCCGCGCGACCGGAGAAGATGCAGCCGCCCAGAAATGTTCCCTCCAAGGCCCGATAGCCGTGCACGCCCCCTCCGCCGAAGCCCGCGACCTCTCCGGCCGCGTACAACCCGGTGACCGGGGTGCCGTCGGACCTGAGAACCCTTGATTCCAAGTCTGTCTCAATACCGCCCAACGTCTTTCGGGTCAGAATGTGCAGCTTGACCGCGATCAGCGGCCCGGCCTTGGGGTCGACCAGCCGGTGCGGCGCCACCACCCGGCCCAGCCGGTCACCCAGATAGCCGCGGGCGGCTCGAATAGCGGTGATTTGGCCGTCTTTGGTGAACTTGTTGGCGACCTCGCGGTCGCGCGAGACGACCGCCGCCTCGACCGTGTCGTAGTCCAACGGCTCCACATCGGGCAGGGCGTTCATGGCTTCGACCAATTCCGGCAGCGAATCGGCGGTGACGAAGTCCACACCTCGATCGACGAACGCCTGCACCGGCCCCGGCGGCCCCGACCGGGCCCGGGCCCGCAGCAGCCGCCGCACACTCTGCCCGGTCAGGTCGGGATTCTGTTCCTGACCCGATAGTGCGAACTCCTTCTCGATAATCTTGGCGTTCAACACGAACCAGGTGTAGTCGTAGCCGCTGGCGGCGATGTGCTCCAGGGTTCCGAGGGTGTCGAAGCCCGGAAAGAGCGGCACCGGCAACCGATTTCCCGCACCGTCCAGCCACAGCGACGATGGGCCCGGGATGATGCGGATGCCGTGCTGTGGCCAGATCGGGTCGTAGTTGGTGATGCCCTCGGTGTAGTGCCACATGCGGTCCGGGTTGATCACGCGCGCACCGGCCTTCTGCGCTATACCGATCATCCTGCCGTCCACGTGGGCGGGAACCCCGCTGAGCAGCTGCTTGGGCGCCCGGCCCATCCGCCGCGGCCAGTTCTTGCGCACCAGATCGTGGTTACCGCCGATGCCGCCGCTGGTCACCACCACGGCGGAGGCCCGGAACTCAAACTTCCCCAGGGCTTTACGTGATGACGCCACGCCGCGTGGTTCATCGGATGGCTCCAGGACGGTGCCGCGCACTCCGGTCACCGCGTCCCCCTCGACGATCAGCCTGTCCACCTGATGGCGGTGCGCGAACCGCACATTCGGCCGGTTGCGCAGCTGACGCGCAAAGATCTCGACCAGGGCGGGCCCGGTCCCCCAGGTGATGTGAAACCGCGGCACCGAATTGCCATGTCCCTGCGCGTCGTAGCCGCCACGCTCGGCCCACCCGACCACCGGGAAGATCCGGAGTCCACGGGCCCGCAGCCAACTGCGCTTCTCCCCCGCGGCGAAGTCGACATATGCGTGCGCCCACTGTTCTGGCCAGTAGTCCTCAGGACGGTCGAAGGCAGCCGTGCCCAGCCAGTCCTGCAACGCGAGTTCATGACTGTCGCGGATCCCGAGCCGGCGCTGCTCGGGGCTGTCGACGAAGAACAGGCCGCCGAACGACCAGTAGGCCTGGCCACCGAGATTGGCGCTGTTCTCCTGGTCCACGATCAGCACCCGCAAGCCCCGGTCCACAAGTTCACACGCGGCCACCAGCCCGGCGAGCCCGGCTCCGACGATGATCGCATCCGCTGTGAAGTCGTCCGAACCCACGCTCGCGTCGCCCATGTCGAATCAGGGTAGCGCCAGCCGGCCGGCAGCACCCGCGCAGCGTCAGGCGGCGTCGAGTACCGCCCTACCGGATTGCCAGCGGTACACCGTGGGCACGCAGTCCTGCAGCAGGGCCAGGTCGACCGCATCCAGCATGGCCTGCCGTGGACCGGGCTTGCGCAAGTGACGGGCCGCCACGGCGATCCGTACCACGCCGCCGCGCCGGGCGATCCGGTCGGCGGACAGGACTACCATGCGGCACCACCACGGCTCGGCCAGATACCCTTCGCCGATGCCCAGCACGCGGGCCCGCACGGTGTTGTTGCGGACCAGGTCGGTCAATCCGTAGGCATCGGCGAGGAGACGAAAACCGTTGTTCGGCAAAGCCTTGACCACCCCCGGGGAAACCAGCCAGCCGGGTGCCGCGAACAGCCGGGTGCGCAGGCCGAGATGTTCGAGCACCCGGTCGGCCCCCTTGATTCGCAGGCCCGCCTCGTGCGCGTGCAGCGTCGCGAACTCGCCACGCCGCCTCTTGGTGGCGGCTTCGTCGTAGCCGTGCAGCACCAGGGCGTCGCCGCCGGCACGCCGCTCGGTCAGCCAGTCCACGGTGCGCGGGTCGCGGTCGAGTCGATAGTCGTTGCCCAGCCGCGGCGCCACGAGCAGCGACACTGGAATCGAACGGGCGTCCATTTGTGCGCAGAAGTCGGCGACATCGCTCAGCGTTTGCTCGCCGATTCCCGAAACCGACACGATCAGTTTTCCAGACACACCAGTAGTTTGCCGATTCCAGGTGTCGCGTCGGTGAAGGACACACGGACAGCAGACGTCGGGCCTCTGATCAGGTCGAACGCCGATCCCCTGAGTCGGCGGTCGCAGTCGGTTAGATATGCTCAACAACGCCATGGACAAGGCGCCCTCCGCGCCGGCCGACGCCGCGCTGCCCAGTGCCACGGGAACGTCGGTGACCCCCGACTTTCCCGACAAACTCGATGCGGCCACACTGCGGGTTGCCGGGGTGTGCATTCTGGCTTCAATGATGATGGCGGTGGACACCACGGTCGTCAGCGTCGCGCAACGCACCTTCGTCGTGCAGTTCGGCTCGACCCAGACCGTCGTCGGCTGGACCATGACCGGTTACACGCTGGCACTGGCCACCGTGATCCCGTTGGCCGGTTGGGCGGCCGACCGCTTCGGCACCAAACGCCTGTGGATGGGTTCGGTGGTCGCGTTCATGGTCGGCTCGATGCTGTGTGCGGCGGCGCCAAATATTCTGCTGCTGAATGTTTTTCGCGCGGTACAGGGTATGTGCGGCGGCATGATGGTGCCGTTGGGTTTCACGATTCTGACCCGCGTGGCGGGCCCGAGGCGGCTCGGGCGGCTGATGTCGGTGCTTGGCATCCCGATGCTGCTCGGCCCGATCGGTGGGCCGATCCTGGGCGGTTGGTTGATCAATGCCTTCAGTTGGCCCTGGATCTTCCTGATCAACGTCCCGATCGGGTTGTGC
This sequence comes from Mycobacterium sp. NGS49, assembly GCF_059812565.1. NCBI lineage: Bacteria > Bacillati > Actinomycetota > Actinomycetes > Mycobacteriales > Mycobacteriaceae > Mycobacterium > Mycobacterium sp. NGS49. The sequence goes on from NZ_JCALCX010000010.1 coordinate 157,667, forward strand.
GCGTTCATCCTTGCCAAGCTCGTGTTCCCCCGGGACGACCCGGCGCCGTCGGAGACCTTCGACTTCCTCGGCGCCCTGCTGCTCTCACCCGGCCTGGCCGCCTTCCTCTTCGGGGTCTCATCCATTCCCGGCCGGGGCACGCTGGCCGACCGCCATGTGCTGATACCGGCGGTCATCGGGCTGACGCTGATCGTGGCCTTCGTGGTGCACGCGTGGCACCGGCGCGATCACCCGCTCATCGATTTGAGGTTGTTCCGGGTCCCGGCCGTCACCCATGCCAACATCACCGGTTTCATCTTCTCGATCGCCTTTTTCGGGTCACTGCTGCTACTGCCGAGCTACCTGCAGCAGGTGATGCACCAGAGCCCGCTGCAATCCGGCTTGCACCTGATTCCCCAGGGGATCGGTGCCATGCTGACCATGCCCTGGGCCGGAGTCTTCACGGACCGCAAGGGCCCGGGCAAGAGCGTCCTGTTCGGCATCACGCTCATCACGGTGGGACTGGGGTTGTTCACCTTAGGTGTCGCCCGCCAGGCCGCGTTCTCACCTGTGCTGCTGATCGGACTGGGCATCCTGGGTATGGGCATGGGCTGCACCATGATGCCGCTGTCGGGGGCGTCGGTGCAGGCGCTGAGGCCACTGGAAATCGCCCGCGGTTCGACGCTGATCAGCGTCACCTTCCAGGTGGGCGGCTCGATCGGGACGGCACTGATGTCGATGGTGCTCACCAGCCAGTTCAATCGTAGCGAGAACATTTCCGCGGCAAACGAACTCGCCCGACGCGCTCCGTCGGCGGTACCGCCGCGGGCGCTGAGCCCAGACTTTGCCGCCAGCCTGCTCAACGATCTTTCGCACGCCTACACAGTGGTGTTGGTCATCGCGGTCGCGTTGATGGCCACCACCCTGATCCCGGCCTCGTTCCTGCCCAGGACGCCGTCCGCCTAACCGCTCTGCGCGGTCGATAACAGCCACGCGTACTGGAAAGCGGTTTCCTTCCAGCGTTCGTAGCGGCCGCTGATTCCACCATGGCCGGCATTCATCTGGGTCTTCAACAGCACCGGGCTGCTTTGCGGACCGGCACCGTTGTTGGCGTGCCGCAACGCGGCCACCCACTTGGCCGGTTCCACGTAGTAAACCCGGGTGTCGTTCAGCGAGGTCATCGCCAGGACCGCCGGATACCTCCTGGCAGCGACGTTCTCGTACGGCGAATAGGACTTCATGTAGGCGTAGACGTCGCTGTCGGCCAGCGGGTTTCCCCATTCGTCCCACTCGGTGACGGTCAACGGCAGCGAGGGATCCAGAATGGTGGTCAAGGGGTCGACGAACGGCACCTGCGCCAGGATTCCGGCGAAGAGTTCCGGCGCCATGTTGGCCACCGCGCCCATCAGCAGGCCGCCGGCGCTGCCCCCCAGCGCGACCAGCTGCTGCGGGCTGGTCAGCCCCGTGTCGACGAGATGTCGCGCCACCGTGATGAAGTCGGTGAAGGTGTTCTTCTTCTCCAGCAGCTTGCCGTGTTCGTACCACAACCGGCCCATCTCGCCACCGCCCCGGACATGTGCGATGACGAACACCATGCCACGGTCCAGCAGCGACAGCCGGGCAATGGAGAACCGGGGATCTTCGCAGATCTCATAGGCGCCGTACCCGTAAACCAGTGCTGGAGCAGGGAATTCGATGCCGTCCCGGTACACGATCGAGATCGGCACCCGGGTGCCGTCTGCCGCCCGGGCCCAGTCCCGCCGTTCCACGTAGTCCTCGCGGCGGTAGTCGCCCAGCACCGGTTGCTCCTTGAGCAGAGTGCGTTCTCCGGTGGCCAGATCCAGGTCGTAGATTTGCACCGGCGTAACGAATGACCCGGCTCCCACCCGGAGCTTGGGTGCCTGCCAGTTCGGGTTGCCCGCCAGCCCGGCCGACATCAGCTCGGAGTCGAAGGCCATCTCCTCGGGCTCGCCGTAGCTGCCGTCGGAACCCAACGGCCACAACTGGATTCGTGGGAGCGCCGCTCGCCGGTAACTGACCACCAGGTGGTCGGCAAAGGCGTCCACGCCGTCCAGGCGGACGTCGTCGCGGTGGCCGATGAGCGTGCGTTGCTGCGTCGGATCGGTGACCGGAGCCTCCACGAGCGTGAAGTTCACCGCCCCGTCGTTGTGCAGGATCAAGAACCTGTCCTGCCCACCGACAATCGCGTGCTCCACCGAGTACTCGACGCCCTCGCGGCGCGGCAACACCACGGTGAACTCGGCGTCGGGGTCGGCCGCGTCGGCGTAGCGCACCTCGGAGGTAATCGACGATCCAGCGGCAATCAGCATGTAGCTGTTGCTGCGGGTGCGGCCCACGCCGAGCCAGAACCGCTCGTCGGGTTCGTGATAGACCTGCTCGGACGCTGCGCCGGAACCCAGTCGGTAGCGCCAGACCGTGTCGGGGCGCCACGCCTCGTCCACCGTGCTGTAGTAGACGGTGCGGTTGTCGGCCGCCCATGTTGCACCCGCGGCGATATCGGCGATCTCGTCGGGATAGCGTTCGCCGGTGCGTAAGTCTTTGAACCGCAGTGTGTATCGTTCGTCGCCCTTAACGTCGACGGAGTATGCCAGCAGGTTGGCATCCAGGCTCACGCTGGCGGCGCCGAGAGCGAAGAAGTCGTGCCCCTCGGCCTCGATGTTCTCGTCGAGCAGGATCTGTTCGCCGGAAATCTCGGTGTGCTCGTCGAGCTGCGGCGGATTCCAGTCGTCGGGATCAGCGACCGGGCAACGGCAGTGGACGCCGTACTGCTTGCCTTCGAAGGTTCGAGCGTAGTACCACCAGTCACCGCGTCGGGTGGGCACCGACAGGTCGGTCTCCTTGGTGCGCGACTTGATCTCGTCGAAGATCTGTTGCCGTAGCGACTCCAGGTGAGCGGTACTCTGATCGGTGTAGTGGTTTTCCGCCTCCAGGTAGCCGATGACCTCGGGGCTTTCCTTGTCCCGCAACCATTCATAGTGATCGATGAAGACGTCGCCGTGATGTTCGCGGCGCGTCTGGACCCGTTTGGCGGTGGGCGGCAGCAGCGCGTCCGTCATGCGCCGATCCAGTCGTCGAAGCGCTGTCCCGAAATCCGTTCATAGGCATCGATGTAACGCCCGCGAGTGGCATCGACGATGTCTTGCGGCAGCGGCGGCGGCGGCTCTACGCCGTGGCGATCCCAGCCGGACTCCGGGCTGGTCAGCCAGTTCCGCACGAACTGCTTGTCGAAGCTGTTCTGAACCACACCGGCACGGTATTCGTCGGCCGGCCAGTAGCGCGACGAGTCGGGCGTGAAGATCTCGTCGGCCAGCAGGAGATTGCCGTTGCGGTCAGTGCCGAACTCAAACTTGGTGTCAGCGATGATGATTCCTTTGGTGAGGGCGTGATCGGCGGCCTGCACGTAGATCTGCAGGGTGCGGTCGCGCAGCTCGTTGGCGGCCACGAAGCCCACCAGCTCGACCACCCGGTCGAAGGAGATGTTCTCGTCATGGCTCCCCAGCTCCGCTTTGGTCGCCGGGGTGAACAACGGCTCGGCGAACTTGCTGGCTTCGACCAGCCCAGGGGGTAATGCGATACCGCAGACTTTTCCGGTCGCCTGGTAGTCCAGCAGTCCCGAGCCGGTGAGGTAGCCGCGGGCCACACACTCCACCTCGAGCATCTCCAGCCGGTGCACCACGAGCGCTCGGCCGAGCACCTCCTCGGGGATGCGCGGGTCGTCCGGCGGTCCGGCCAGGTGGTTTGGCGCAGCCACGAGGCCGAAGAAGAACACGCTCATCGCGGTCAGGATGCGGCCCTTGTCCGGGATCACACTGTCCAGGATGAAGTCGTATGCCGAGATCCGGTCGGTGGCGACCAACAGCAGGTGGTCGTCGTCGACGCGGTGAATCTCACGAACCTTGCCGCTGGCCACGTGCTGGTAATCGGACAATGCGGGTCGCATCGGGTCAGCCTATCGGGCGAGCCGGCACCATTCCGTGGCGAGCTGTGCTGGTATCGGTGGTATGACGAGGTACCTGCCTTACTCCACCCGGCCCATCCGCCTGTTCGGTCAACTGATGAGCGACATCACCATTTCGCTGTGGACGGTGATCTGGGTGTTCGTCGGTATCGCGGTGCACGACGCGATTGCCACGATCGCCGAGGCCGGCCGACAAGTGGAAAGCGGCTCGAAAGACCTGGCCGGTAACCTGGCCTCGGCGGGGCGCGGTGCGCACAACGTCCCACTGCTCGGCGATGCGCTCGGCAAGCCGCTCGATGCGGCCAGCCAGGCGGCCCTGGACGTGGCGGGGGCGGGCCACAACTTGGACACCACGGCGAGCTGGCTGGCCTGGGTGCTGGCGCTGGCGGTCGCGTCGCCGCCGATTCTGGCGGTGACCGTGCCGTGGCTGTTGCTGCGGTGGCGGTTCTTTCGGCGTAAGTGGGTGGTGACGGCGCTGGCCGCCACGGCGGCGGGGCAGCAACTGCTGGCGCTGCGGGCGTTGGCCAACCGGTCGCCGGCCAAACTGGCGGCCGTCAGTGCCGACCCGGTCGGCGGGTGGCGCCATGAAGATCCGATGGTCATCCGGGGACTGGCGGCCCTCGAACTACGTGCGGCGGGGATCAGGTTGCGCATGCCCTGAGCGCTCGGCCGGCGTTCGTTAACCTTCGTGCAGTTCCACAAGCAGGTGCCGGATGCCGGTGTGGCGGTTGCTGCGCGTCCATTCCGGAGGTTCCACCAGCCGCACGGTCCCGAACCGCGACAGCAGCTCCTCGTACAGCACCCGCAGCTCCAGCCGGGCCAGGTTGGCACCCAGACAGTAGTGCACCCCCTGCCCGAACCCCAGATGTGGATTGGGTTTTCGGGTGATGTCGAATTCCGTCGCCCGCTGGAAGACGTTCTCGTCGCGGTTGGCCGAGCCCTCCCAGATCTGCACCTTCTGGCCGGCCTCGATGGACTGCCCCCCGAGCGTGACCGCGCGAGTGGCGGTGCGCCGCTTGGACGGCGAGGGCGAGGTCCACCGGATTATCTCCTCGACCGCGGTCGGCAGCAACTCGAAATCGTCACGGAGCGCACCTAATTGGTCGGGATGATCGGCGAGGGCCAGCAGCCCTCCGGCGACCGCGTTGCGCGTCGTCTCCGCGCCGGCGCTGAACAGCAGGCTGAAGAACAGGTACACCTCCAGATCGGACAACGCCTGCGAGGCTTCGTCTTCGACCATGGCGTTGGCGACCACCGACAGCATGTCGTCGGTGGGGTGCGCGCGCTTGGCGGCGATCAGCTCCTGCCCGTAGGTGTACATCCGCGACCCGGCTTCTTCGAGCGACAATTGCGAGAGGGCCGCTTTGCGCGAGCCGCCGAAGTCGAACTGCGGTTCGATCGCCTCGAACAGCCAATGCCGTTCCGATTCAGGCACTCCCAGCAAGATGCAGATCATCTGCATCGGCAGCTCGGCGGCGATGTCGACCAGAAAGTCGAACGGCTCGCCCGGCACCACGGCATCCAGCAGGCGGCGCGCCCGGTTGCGCAGATCGTCCTCCACCCGGCGGATCATCCGCGGTGTGAGTCCGGAGCTGACCAACCGCCGGATCTGCGAGTGCCGCGGGTCGTCCATCATGTTGAGCACTTGACCCGCGATGGCCAGATCCTGCAACAGCGTGCCGCCGAACGGACGGTCTCCACCGGTGACCGAGGAGTACGTCACCGGGTCACGCAGCACTTCAAGGGTTTCCGGGTAGGTCGCCACCGACCAGAACCCTTCGCCGTCGGGGGTGTTGTCGGTGGGCTCGTGCCAGTACACCGGCGCCTCGCGCCGATGGACGGCGAACAGCTGATGGGGGAACCCGCCGGCGAAGTTGTCCAGATCGGTGAAATCGATGCCGGCAACGGCAAGAGTCACAGGATGGCCCCCGGCGTGTACTTGGCCGCCTCGGGATAGCGGCCGACCAGGTCGTCTACCAGTCCGGCCACCGCGTCGACCTGGTCACCGGCCGCGCCGACGAAGGCCTTCTTGTCGGCCAGCGCTGCGTCGAGCGCCGCCCGGTCCAGCGGCAACCGGTCGTCGGCGGCCAACCGGTCCAACAGATCTGGCTCGGCGCCGCGTTCCCGCATGGCCAGCGCCGTGGCCACCGCATGCTCGCGGATCACATGGTGTGCGGATTCGCGGCCCATACCCGCGCGCACCGCGGCCATCAGCACCTTCGTGGTGGCCAGGAACGGCAGATACCGGTCCAGCTCGCGCTGGATCACCGCCGGGTAAGCACCGAACTCGTCCAGCACCGTCAGGAACGTCTCGATCTGCCCGTCGATGGCAAAAAAGCTGTCCGGCAACGCGACTCGCCGCACCACCGAGCAGAACACGTCACCCTCGTTCCACTGCGCACCGGCGAGTTCGGCGGCCATCGAGGCGTAGCCGCGCAACACCACCTGCAATCCGTTGACCCGTTCGCAGCTGCGGGTGTTCATCTTGTGCGGCATGGCCGACGAGCCGACCTGACCTTCGGCGAATCCCTCGGTGACCAGTTCGTGCCCCGCCATCAGCCGGATGGTGTGCGCCAGCGACGACGGCCCCGCACCCAGCTGCACCAACGCGGAGAGCACGTCATGATCCAGCGAACGCGGATACACCTGTCCGACGCTGTGTAATACCGTTGCGAAGCCCAGGAATTCGGCCACCTGCCGCTCGAGGGCGGCCAGTCTGTCTGCATCGCCGTCGAGCAGGTCGAGCATGTCCTGCGCGGTGCCCATCGGGCCCTTGATGCCCCGCAACGGATAGCGGTCGACCAGCTCGCGCAGCCTGCTCAACGCGATCAGCGTCTCCTGCGCGGCCGACGCGAACCGCTTTCCCAACGTGGTGGCCTGGGCGGCGACGTTGTGGCTCCGTCCGGCCATCACCAGATCGCGGTACGCCACCGCCCGCTCGGCCAGCCGCGCCGCGACCGCCACCCCGTGGCCGAATACAAGTTCCAGCGACTGCCGGATCTGCAGTTGCTCCACGTTCTCGGTCAGATCGCGGCTGGTCATGCCCTTGTGCACATGCTCGTGGCCGGCGAGCGCGTTGAATTCCTCGATGCGGGCCTTCACGTCATGGCGCAGCACCCGCTCGCGGGCCGCGATCGAGGCCAGATCGACGGTGTCCACGACCCGCTCGTAATCGGCGATGGCACCTTCGGGAACGCTTACGCCGAGCCCCGCCTGCGCCCGCAGCACCGCCAACCACAGTCGCCGCTCGGCCACCACCTTGGCCTCGGGCGACCAGATCGCCACCATCTCCCCGCTGGCGTACCGGCTGGCCAGGACGTTCGGAATGCTCACGAACACACAGCTTACGGTCGGGGCGGCACCGGACCCACCGCCGACGGGCAGGCCTGGCGCGCCGAGGGGGGCACAACGGGTCGCGCTTGCGGCAGAGGTGAAACTGGCGAAGTGACATGATGCCGGGATGTACTTCGCCGGCGTCGACCTGGCCTGGGCCGGCCGCAACCCGACCGGGGTTGCCGTCGTCGACGACGAGGGCCGGCTCGTCGAGGTATGTGCCGTCCGGACCGATGACGAAGTGCTGGACACACTGCGCCCCCATCTGCGGGGCGACTGCCTGGTGGGGTTCGACGCGCCACTGGTGGTGGTCAATCCGACCGGTCAGCGCCCGGCCGAAACCGCACTCAACCGCGATTTCCGCCGGTTCGAGGCGGGCGCGCACCCGGCCAACACCGGCAAACCGGAATTCGCCGGCGGGCCAAGAGCCGCCCGTTTGGCCCGTGCGCTGCAACTGGACCTGGACCCGTATTCACCGGCGCCGCGACGGGCCCTCGAGGTGTACCCGCACGCGGCGACCGTGGCCCTGTTCCGGCTGCCCCGCACGCTGAAGTACAAAGCCAAGCCGGGCCGCGACGTCCTCCGACTCAGGTCGGAGCTGCTGCGGCTGATGGACCTCATCGAGACTCTGGCCGACGCGCCGGCACCAATGCACGTCTCCGGGCACGCCGATTGGGCCAAGCTGCGCCAGGCCGTGCTGACCGCCCGGCGCAAGAGCGACCTCCGGCGCGCCGAGGATCCCGTCGATGCGGTGATCTGTGCCTACGTTGCGCTGTACGCCCAGCGTCGCCCCGACGACATCACCATCTACGGCAACGCGACGACCGGCTATATCGCGACGCCGTCGTTGCCGGGTGACGTGCTGACGATCCGCACCGGCGGCTGATCGACGGGCGCCAGCACTTCGATCAGATCGATCACGGTCGCCATCGCTGCAGCACGCGGATCGCGTCCTTCGACCAGCGCCGAGACCACCGAACCGTCAACGGCGCAGATCAGGGTGCACACCAGCTCGATCTGTACCGACCGCCCCGATCGCTCGATCGCCTCGGCGACCGCCTCGGCACGCTGGCGCAGGCTGCGCCGCATGCTCTCCCGCAACGCGGGAAGGCGGGTCGAGGCGATATGACGCTCGTATCGCGAAATCAGCTGCTCGGCGAGCCCCGGCCCGGATACGTCCCCGACGAGCAGGTCGACCAGCACGTCAGCGGTGGTCTCAGGCCCCCGGCGCCGGCGGGACAGGGCGTTGACCCGCGCCCGTAGCTGCGCCACCTCGATCATTCCGATGTGTTCGACCGCACGGGCGATCAGGTCATCGAGCGATGAGAAGTAGTACGTAGTGGACGCCAATGGCAGGCCGGCTCGCCGAGCGACCGCCCGATGGCGCACCGCTTCGAACCCGCCTTCGCCGAGCAGCTCGGCGGCAGCGCTCACCAACGCATACCGTCGACGTTCTCCTTTTGGAGTAACTGCTGCTGTCACGCCAACCCATGCTGCCAGCCAAAGTGGTACTGCATTGCCATTTTCGCGAAACGAACATGGCATGATGACCGGCATGCCAGACATCAGCCGCCGGGCGGTGCTACGGCTCGGCGCCGCCGCTGCATGCGGCGCGGGCGGCGCATATGCGCTCGACGTGCTGTTTCAGCCGCGGACGTCGGGCGCTGCGCCGGTTTCATGGACTGGGACAAACGTTCCATTGGCCCCGGCACGGCCACTGGATCCGGCACCGCCCGCTCAGGCCGCTCCCACGATGGTGACGGGCTCGTTCGCATCGGCCGCCCGGGGCGGGATCTCGACAAACTGGGCGATCGCGCGCCCACCAGGTCAGACCAAACCCCTGCGACCGGTCATCGCCTTACACGGCAAAGGCAACGATGCCGCGGCCGTGATGGCCGGCGGCGTCGAACAAGGGTTGGCCCAAGCCGTCAACGCCGGGTTGCCGCCTTTCGCAGTGGTCGCTGTCGACGGCGGCGGTGGCTACTGGCACAAGCGGGCCTCCGGTGACGACGCCGGCGCGATGGTGTTGAACGAGCTGATCCCGATGCTGGACAGCCACGGCCTGGATACCTCGCGGGTGGGTTTTCTGGGCTGGTCGATGGGCGGCTACGGGGCCCTGCTGCTCGGTGGCCGGCTGGGCGCCGGCCGTACCGCGGCGATCTGCGCGGTGAGTCCCGCCCTGTGGACGTCCGCGGGTGCCGCCGCGCCCGGCGCCTTCGACGGCCCCGACGATTACGCGGCCAACTCGGTGTGGGGCATGCCGGCGCTGGGTTCCATCCCGATCCGGATCGACTGCGGCGACAGCGACCCCTTCTACTCGGCGACCAAGCAGTTCATCGCTCAGCTACCGACCCCTCCCGCGGGCGGATTCTCGCCGGGCGGCCATGACGGCGGCTTCTGGAGCTCTCAGTTGCCGGCCGAGTTGACCTGGATGGCACCGATACTGACGGCGTAGCGCCCGCGACCTCGAAACTGCGCCGATGGCGCCGGGGCTGCGACGACATCGTGGCGGCCGGCCGAAGACCAGCCCTCACCCCAGCCTCGACCTCCTTTCTGCAGACTCGCTGGGCCGTTACGCTCGCGCAGTGAGCACACCATTCGGTTGGAAGAACCCGTACAGCTGGCCCCGCACGCCCATGCTGGGCGCCAACGTGGTCTGCACGTCTCAACCGCTGGCCGCCCAGGCCGGGCTCGGCATGCTGGCCGCGGGCGGGAACGCGGTCGACGCGGCCATCGCCACCGCGATCACGATCACGCTGGTCGAACCGGTGTCCAACGGCATCGGGGCGGATGCCTTCGCCATCGTCTGGGACGGCGAGCGACTGCACGGGCTCAACGCGTCGGGACGTTCACCGGCGGCGTGGACACCTGAATACTTCGGCGATCAGGGGGTTCCGGCCGCCGGCTGGAATTCGGTGACGGTGCCGGGCGCCGTGTCGGCCTGGGTGAAGCTGCATGCCGAGTTCGGCAAGCTCCCGTTCGAGCGGCTCTTCGCACCTGCCATCTCCTACGGCCGCAACGGTTTCCTGGTGTCGCCGATGGTGGCCGCGCAGTGGGCCGCCCAGGCGCCGCTCTTCACGAACCAGCCCGGGTTCGCCGAGGCGTTTCTGCCGGGCGGGCGGGCGCCGAAAGCCGGCGAACTCTTCCGGTTTCCCGACCATGCGACCACGCTGGAAAAGATCGCGGCATCCGGCGGCAACGCGTTCTATCACGGAGAGTTGGCGGCGGCACTCGAAGCGCACTCGGCCGCCAACGGCGGCGCCCTGCGGGCCAGCGACCTGGCCGCCCACCAGGCCGACTGGGTAGGCACGATCACCGGCGAGTACCGCGGATACACGGTCCACGAGATACCGCCGAACGGCCAGGGCATCGTCGCGTTGATTGCGCTGGGGATCCTCGAGCAGTTCGACATGTCCTCGCTGCCGGTTGATTCCGCCGACAGTGTGCACCTGCAGATCGAAGCGCTGAAGCTGGCTTTCGCCGATGCGCAGGCTTATGTCGCGGACATCGACTATATGCAGGTCACCGCGGGGCAATTGCTCGACCGGGACTACCTTAAGCAGCGGGCCGGGCTGATCGACCCACAGCGCGCGATGCCGGCGTCGGCCGGAACTCCCAAGGGCGGAACAGTTTATCTGACTGCCGCCGATGCCTCCGGGATGATGGTGTCGATGATCCAGTCCAACAACATGGGGTTCGGCTCCGGGGTGGTGGTACCGGGAACCGGGATATCGCTGCACAACCGTGGCGCGAATTTCTCTGTGGCGCAGGGGCATCCAAACCAGGTCGGACCGGGCAAGCGCCCGTATCACACCATCATTCCGGGCTTCGTCACCAAGAACGGAGCGCCGGTGATGAGTCTGGGTGTGATGGGCGGGCCGATGCAGCCGCAAGGTCACGTACAGGTGCTCGTGCGAATCGCCGACTACGGCCAGAACCCCCAGGCAGCCTGCGACGGCCCACGATTCCGTTGGGTGCAGGGCATGGAAGTGAGTTGTGAGGACGGATTTCCGCCGGCGACGCTGGATGAGTTGCGCCGGCGTGGGCACGAACTGCTCACCGTGGACGACTACAACGCCTTCGGCAGTTGCCAGGCGATCTGGCGTTTGGACGACGGGTATCTCGCGGTCAGCGACCCACGGCGGGATGGGCAGGCCGCAATTTTATGAATTTCATTTCACGAAATTTATGTTAGATTGCCAGTGAGTTGACTGCCGCAACCGTCACCGTGAATCAAAGGTGAATGGAAGGTAAACTCATAGGAAATTCTTGCCGCCTTAAAGGGCGCTCGCGAGGTATGATTGCACGCGTAATCGCTGGTTAGCGCCTGGCATGGGCCCGAGATCCCAAATGGACGGTGCGATGATTGGGTTAACTCTTCCAGGGCCCGACACCGGGCTGAACCCCGGTGCGGTGTTTGCCGGGTACACGATCGTACGAATGCTCGGGTCCGGTGGCATGGGCGAGGTCTACCTCGTCGAGCATCCACGACTGCCCCGCCGCGAGGCGCTCAAGGTCTTGGGCTGTGACTTGTCTGCTGACGACAGCTACCGCCTGCGTTTCATCAGAGAGGCGGATCTGGCTGCCGCACTGTGGCATCCGAACATCGTCCGAGTGAACGATCGCGGTGAGTTCCACGGGCGGCTCTGGATCTCCATGGATTACGTCGACGGAACTGACGCAGCGACCCTGTTGCGCAATCGCTATCCGGCGGGCATGCCGGCAGATCGGGTGGCTGCGATCGTCCGAGCGATCGCCAGCGCGCTGGACTATGCACATCAGCACCACGATGTCATGCACCGCGACGTCAGTCCCGGCAATATTCTGCTCGCCAGGCCGGAGGACGGTGAACAGCGGATTCTATTGGGCGACTTCGGGATAGCCAGGAACATCGGCGACACCACCAGTGGTCTGACCGCGACAAACATGACCATCGGCACATTCCCTTACGCCGCACCCGAACAGCTGATGGACGACCCAGTGGACCACCGCGCGGACCAGTACGCCCTTGCAGCCACCGCCTACCATCTGTTGACCGGATCGCCGCTTTTCCCGCACGACAACCCGGCCGTTGTGATCAGCCGCCATCTGAATGCGCCGCCCCCGCCGGTAGCCGAGATCCACCCCGCGCTGGCGTCGCTCGACCCGGCGCTTGCCACCGCTCTCGCCAAGGACCCGGCCGATCGATTCGCCCGGTGCTCTGATTTCGCTCGCGCATTCGAGCAGGCATTACGCCCTGGTCGGCCGGCAAACGCGGCTTCGACAATGCCGCGACCCGTAGCGGCCAGGCGCCCGACTAGCGCAGCGCCGCCCCCGGCACCTAGGGGTCCCGATAAGCAACGCCGGCGCAATCTGCGGCGGATCGTCGCCGCGGCGGCATCAACGGTGACCGCTCTTGCCATCGTCGGGGCAAGTGCCTATCCAACCGACAACGACAACACGGTCGCCAAGCAGATTCCGGCCGCCGTGTTCCCGGCTGTTGCACATCCGCAGTTCGAGGCTGCCTACGTGCCACCAGCCACGTCCGTGCCGGCCCAACCGGTTGCCGAGAATGCGCCATCGCCCGCACCCCCCGTGCAGCCGCCTGCACCGGCTCCGAAGGCGGCTCCGCGATCGGCATCGCGGGCGCCAGCGCCTGTTCAAGTGCCGACAACACCGGTAGCACCGGCACCGGCCTCCCAGCGGCCGTCACCGGAGCCCGACCAGGCCTTCATCAGCTTGGTTGAGCAGATTCCCGGTGTCACCGTCACCGACCCCGCGACGGCCGCCGCGACGGGCCGAGCCGTGTGCTCAAACCTGCAAAGCGGCGGGAATCCCAATGACGCCGCAGCGGCAACCGTGAACGGTAACAACGGCATCACGCCCGCGCAGGCCGCCGCCGGCATCAACGCGGCGATCACCGCCTACTGCCCGCAATACCAGCAGTAGACAGAGCCTGTCCGGCTACAGGCTGATCTTCCCCTCGGCCGCACGCTGCCCGATGTCGGTGCGAAAGTGGCTGCCCGGCAATCGAATCGACTCGAGGATTCGGTAGGCGCGCGCGCGTGCCTCGGACAGGTCAGCGCCGGTGCCGACCACCGAAAGCACCCGGCCGCCCGTGGAGACGATTGCTCCGTCGTCGCGGCGGGCGGTACCTGCGTGCAGAACACCCTCGGCTTCGGATCCGACGACGACGTCGCCGACCCGTGGCCGTCCGGGATAATTCTCGGCCGCCAAGACCACCGTCACGGCCGCGCCGTCGCGCCAGCGCAACGGCTCGAAGTCGGCCAGTTTCCCGCTGCCGGCGGCATGCAGCAACTGGCCCAGCGGGGATTCGAGCAGGGCCAGGACCGCTTGTGTCTCCGGATCTCCGAAGCGGCAATTGAATTCGACCACTGCCGGGCCTTTAGAGGTGATCGCCAAGCCGGCGTAGAGCAGCCCGTTGAATGGGCTACCGCGTCGAACCAGTTCCGCGGCAACGGGTTCGACGATGCCGCTGACGATCTCGCGGTAGACGTCGTCGGGCAGCCAGGTCAACGGCGCGTAGGCACCCATGCCGCCGGTGTTCGGGCCGGCATCGCCGTCGCCGACCCGCTTGAAGTCCTGCGCGGGCAGCAGCGGAACCACCGTCGCACCGTCCAGGACGCAGAACAGCGAAACCTCGGGGCCGTCCAGGAACGACTCGAGCAGCACCGGATGACCCGATTCGAGCAGGCCCGCCGCGTGGGCGCGGGCGGCTTCGCGATCCGGTGTCACCACCACTCCCTTGCCGGCTGCCAGCGAGTCGTCCTTCACCACCCACGCCGGGTCGCCGGCCGGCGGCCCGAAGCGATCCAGGGCCGCGTCCAAGTGGGCCGGGTTGTCCACGATTTCGCTGGCCGCGGTGCGCACCCCGGCCGCGGCCATGACTTCCTTGGCGAAGGCTTTGGAGCCCTCGATGCGCGCGGCGTCCTTACCGGGCCCGAAGCATACGATGCCGGCGGCGCGCAGTGCGTCGGCCACTCCGAGCACCAGCGGTACCTCCGGTCCGATCACCACCAGGTCCGCCTGCACCTTGCGAGCCAGGGCGACCACCCGGTCACCGGCGGTGACGTCGACGTCATGCTGCTCGGCCAGGCCGGCGGTGCCGGCGTTGCCGGGAGCCACAACGAGCCCGGTGACCTGCGGGTCTCTGCTCAGGGCCAGCAGCAGGGCATGTTCACGGGCACCGGAGCCGATCACCAGGACGCGCACGACAGGTCAGACTAGCCGCAACGCGCCACCCGATTGGCCGAGCACCCCCGCCAACAGACACAAAATCGCATGTTGCGACCGCGCAACGTGCAATTTTGTGTCTGCTCGCCCGGCCTAGGCGCCGCCCGAGTGCATCTTCAGGGCGGAATCCACATTCGCCTTCTTGTCCTCCCCCGCGCCCTTGGCCGCGGCCTTCTTGCGCCTGGCCACTACGGTGTCGACGGCACCGTTGAGGGCTGAGCCCAGCGGGAAGCCCAGGTAGTGCGTGAGGAAGACGGCCATTTCCTTCAGCTCGGTCTCGCTGAGTTCCTCGTTGAGCAGCGCCGCGTTGATCTGGATCTCGGCGAGGTCCCGATTGCCGATGGCGGTGACCGCGGTCAGCGTCATGATTCTCTTGTCCCGCATCGACAATCCCGGCCGGGTCCAGATGGAACCGAACAAGTGGTCGACCGTCAGGTCGAAGTAGGGATCGCCCTCGATGTCGGGCATCTCCCAGCCATAGACCTCGTTCATCTTGTCCAGGCCCTTGCGGCGCAGTTCGTCCATCACGCGTCCTTCTGCTCGTCGTGCGGTACCCCAAGTCCGGCGGCCAATCGCTGCAGGGCCAGCTCGGCCAGCGGGAGGTCGACCGAAACCGACTCTCCCAACGCTAGAGCCAGGCTCAGATCCTTCTCCCCCAGCCCGCGGGTATGCAGGAACGGCTGGTAAAGGAAGTTCTCCGGATCCAGCTTGTTCATGTCCTCGCGCACCATGATCGCGCCCGGACCGCCGGTGAGCGCATCCGTGTGGCGCACGACCCGCCCCAGCGCCTGTAGGTCCAGCCCGGCCGCCTCGGCGAGCTTCATGGCTTCGCACGCGGCCGCATACGAGGTGAAGGTCAACATGTTGCGGGCCAGCTTCATTCGTGTGCCGGCCCCCGGCCCGCCGGCGTGGATGACCATCGACGCCCAGTGTTTGAATGCCGGCTTGATCCGCTCGTACACCTCGCGCTCGGCGCCGACCATGGTCGCGAGCTCACCCTTGGCCGCCGCGGCGGCTCCACCGCTCACTGGCGCGTCGACGATGTGGATGCCCTGCGGTTTGAGTTCGGCCGCCAGCTCGACCGCGGTGGTGTCGCTGATGGTCGAGTGGATCGCAATGACCGTGCCGGGCTTGGCGTTGGCGGCCAGCTCGCCGACGACCTCACGCACCTGGGCGTCGTTGAGGACGGTGATGTGGACGATGTCGGCGGCGGCCATGTCGGCCACGCTGTCGGCCGTCCTGGCACCCTTTTCGAGCAGCGGCGCCATCGCCTCGGCGCGGATGTCGTAAACCGTGACACCGCCCGGCCATTCGGTCATCTTGGTGGCCATCGGGGCACCCATGTTGCCCAGGCCGATGTATCCGAGCTTCAGCTGTGTCATGACCGGATTATCTGTCCGCCGTCGACGTTGAAGATCTGCCCGGTGATCCAGCGGGCCTGATCGCTCAGCAGGAACAGGCACATGCCCACCAGGTCGTCGGGAGTTCCCAGGCGTGACAACGGAAGTCCTCTGACGATGTCGTCGACGATCTCCTTGGGCGTGGTGGTCCGGTTGGCTTCGGTGTCGATCGGCCCAGGCGCGATCGCGTTGATCCGGATGTTCTGGCCGCCCAGTTCCCGCGAAAGTTGTTGGGTGAGGCCGTTGATGCCGACCTTGGCCAAGCCGTAGAAGTTGGCGTAGAGCCAGGCCGCGGTGGACGACTGGTTGACGATCGCCCCACCGCCGCGCTTGGCCATCTTCTTGTAGACGGCCCGGGTGCACCACAAGGCGCCGTCGAGGTTCACGCTCATGAACCTCTTGTAGTACTCCGGGTCGACGGTGAGCAGGAAGTCCAGTTTCATGCCGCCGAAGATCGCGGCGTTGTTGACCAGGTAGTCGATGCCGCCGAACTCAGCCAGGGTGCGATCGGCCATCGCTTTGGCCGAGGCCGGGTCCGACACGTCCACCGGCACACTGATGGCGGTTCCGCCGTCGGCGACGATCTGCTTGGCCACCCCCTCGGCAGCCTCGGCGTTGATGTCGGCTACCACCACCGCCGCACCCTCGCGGGCCAGCGCCTCGACGTACGCCCGGCCGATGCCGCCACCGGACCCGGTGACGATGGCCACTTTGTTCTCGAACTGCACGCTGCGCTCCTCTAATTCAGTGCCGTCGCAATGGTTTTGATTTCCAGGTATTCTTCGAACCCGGCCAGGCCCATCTCGCGACCGTTGCCCGACTGCTTGTATCCGCCGAACGGCGCATCCGCGGAGTACCAGACGCCACCGTTGACGTTGACGGTGCCGACCCGCATCCGTGCGGCGAAGCGGGCGGCCCGGTCCGGGTCCGCACTGAAAACGGTGCCGGACAGGCCGTACGGCGAGTCATTGGCGATGCGCAGCGCGTCCTGGTCGCCGTCATGGGCGATCACGGTCAGCACCGGCCCGAAGATCTCCTCCCGGGCCACCCGGGCATCGTTGCCCAAACCCGCGATGACCGTCGGCTCGATGAAATAGCCGACATCTCGGCCCGCGGGGCGGCCGCCGCCGCAGGCGAAGGTGCCGCCCTCGGCGACCGCTGAGTCGAGGTAGCCCTGCACGCGATCGCGCTGCCGCGCCGATATCACTGGGCCGCAGACGGTTCCGGGGTCGTTGGGATCACCCGGCTTGATTCCGGCCATGGTCCCCGCCGCAGCGGCGACGGCGTCGTCGTAGTGGGCACGCGGCACCACCAACCGGGTGGTGATCGCACAGCCCTGCCCCGCGTGCATGGACGCCGTGAACGCCGCCATCGAGCACGCGCCGGCCAGATCCGCGTCGTCGAGCACGACGAACGCCGACTTCCCACCCAGTTCCAGGAACACCTTCTTGATGGTGGCGGCGGCATCACCCATCACGCTGCGGCCGGTGGCGGTAGACCCGGTGAACGAAATCATGTCCACCCGCGGGTCTTTGGCGAGCAACGCGCCCACCCCGTGGTCGCTGGAGGTGACGATGTTGACGACGCCGGGCGGGATGTCGGTGTGCTCGGCGATGAGTTCCCCGAGTACCGCCGCGCACCAGGGCGTGTCGGGCGCCGGCTTCAGCACGATGGTGTTGCCGGCCGCCAGCGCCGGACCCAACTTGGCGAGATTGATCTGGTGCGGGAAGTTCCACGGGGTGATGGCGCCGACCACGCCGACGGCCTCCCGCGCGATGGTGCGCCGGGTCGGAATGCCCATCGGTGCCGCCTGGCCCAGATCCTGGTTCCAATCGTAGTTTTCGGCGGTGTCCGCCGCGAACGCCAGGTCGTTGACCGGACCCTCCAGCTGGGCTATCGAGGTGAGCATCCGCGGCGCACCGACCTCTGCGATGGTGAGCTCCCGGAGTTCTTCGGTGTGCTGCTGCATCGCTTCGCGCAACTGCCGGATGCACCGCACCCGAAGCTCGGTGTTGCGTGACCAGTCGGTGTCGTCGAAGGCGCGCCGCGCCGCTTCGATCGCCCGACCCATGTCTTGCGCGTCGGCATCCGCCGCGACGCCCAGCACCTCCTCCGTCGCCGGATTGGCGGTCGGGAAAGTGCCCGCTCTCCCTTCCGAGAACTTGCCGTCGATGAACAGGGCACTCACGCCGTCGGCCAACAGGGCCATCTACCACTCCCGCCACCTGCGCTCAGCTATCCGGAGCCGAGGCCAATCTGAATGGACAACTGTCCGATATCGTTCCTTCGAACCATAGCTTCGCACGTTGCGGCGACGCAAGGGCCGATCCCTTCAGCAGCCGGATTTGCGTCGGGTAAGCCCTGTTGAAGTGCTCATTCACGACCGGGGGTTGCCCCGTGCCACAACCTTCCTCTAGTTTGGACATGTGTCCAGCGATGCCGCGGTTTCGGTTGCCGACCAGGCTCAGCAGCCGACCGGGAGAACTCCGCGCAACCGCCGCCAGGAGGAAACCTTCCGCAAGGTCCTTGCTGCCGGCATGGAGACCATGCGGGAGAGCACCTACGCGGACCTGACCGTGCGCATGGTGGCAGCCAGGGCGAAGGTGGCGCCGGCCACCGCCTACACCTACTTCTCGTCCAAGAACCACCTGATCGCCGAGGTCTACCTCGATCTGGTGCGACAGGTGCCCTACTTCACCGACGTCAACGTCGCGATGCACGCCCGGGTGGACCAGGCGCTGCGGCATTTGGCGCTGGTCGTCGCCGACGAGCCCGAGGTGGGCGCGGCATGCACGGCGGCGCTGATGGGCGGCGGTACCGACCCCGCGGTGCGTGCCGTCCGCGACCGGATAGGTGCGGAGATCCATCGACGCATCACGTCGGCCATCGGGCCCGGCGCTGAGGCCGGCACGGTGTCCGCGCTGCAGATGGCCTTTTATGGCGCTCTGGTACAGGCGGGCAGCGGCGAGTTCACCTATCACGAGATCGCCGACCGGTTGGCCGACGTGGTGAGCCTCATTCTGACCGGAGCCGAGAAAGGCGCGGATGCATGACGATTCACGTCGGAGATCCAGAATTGGTGCTCGACCCTTACGATTACGACTTCCACGAGGACCCGTACCCGTACTACCGACGGTTGCGCGACGAGGCCCCGCTGTATCACAACGAGGCGCTCGGGTTCTGGGCCGTGTCGCGGCACAGCGATGTGCACCAGGGATTTCGCAACAGCACCACGCTGTCGAACCGCGACGGCGTCTCCCTGGACCCGGTCTCCCGCGGCCCGCACGCGTCGAAGACGATGTCGTTCCTGGCGATGGACGATCCGGCGCACCTGCGGTTGCGCACGCTGGTATCGAAGGGGTTCACGCCCAGGCGGATTCGCGAACTCGAACCCCGGGTCACCGAACTCGCCGTGCAGCACCTTGACGTCATGCTGGAGAAGGCCGGGTCCGGAACAGTGGACTATGTCGCGGAATTCGCGGGCAAGCTCCCGATGGACGTGATCTCGGAACTGATGGGTGTGCCCGTGGAAGACCGCGACCGCATCCGCGCGTGGGCCGACGGCGTCATGCACCGCGAGGACGGTGTCACCGACGTGCCGGCATCGGCGATCGAGGCCTCGATCAACCTGATCGTCTACTACCAGGGCATGATCGCCGACCGTCGCAAGAAATTGACCGACGACCTGACCTCGGCGCTGCTGGAGGCCGAGATCGACGGCGACCGGCTCACCGACGAGGAAGTTCTCGGCTTCATGTTCCTGATGGTGATCGCCGGGAACGAGACGACCACCAAACTCCTTGCCAATGCCGCATTCTGGGGACACAAGAACCCCGATCAGCTGACCCCGCTCTACACCGACCTCTCCCGGATACCGCTGTGGGTCGAGGAAACGCTGCGTTACGACACGTCCAGCCAGATCCTGGCGCGCACCGTGTCCGGTCCGCTGAAGCTCTACGGCACCACTATTCCCGAAGGTGACGTGCTGTTGCTGCTGCCGGGTTCGGCCCACCGCGACGAGCGGGTGTTCGACAAACCCGACGATTTTCTGATCGGCCGTGACATCGGCTCGAAGCTCTTGAGTTTCGGCAGTGGCGCGCACTTCTGTCTGGGGGCTCACCTGGCCCGGATGGAGGCGCGGGTGGCGCTGACCGAGTTGTTCAAGCGAATCCGCGGATTTGAGGTGGACGAGGCCAACGCCGTCCGCGTCCACTCCAGCAATGTCCGTGGGTTCGCTCACCTGCCCGTCACCGTGGAGGTTTCCTGATGCCCCGCTTCGACCCGCATCCCGCACGCCGGCCCGCGATCGTCGCGGGAGCGTCCTCGGGTATCGGTGCGGCGACCGCGGTTGAACTCGCGGCCCATGGCTTTCCGGTGGCCTTGGGTGCGCGGCGGGTGGAGAAGTGCCAGGAGATCGTCGACAAGATCCGCGCCGAGGGTGGCGAGGCGATCGCGCTGCCGCTCGACGTCACCGACCCGGAATCCGTCAAGAGCTTCGTCCGCCAAGCCACCGAGCAGCTCGGGGACGTTGAGGTCCTGGTCGCCGGTGCGGGCGACACCTACTTCGGCAAGCTGCACGAAATCGACAGCGAGGCGTTCGAGTCGCAACTGCAGATCCATTTGATCGGAGCGAATCGGCTTGCCACGGCGGTACTTCCGGGCATGCTAGAGCGTCAGCGCGGCGATCTGATTTTCGTGGGCTCCGACGTCGCGTTGCGGCAGCGACCACACATGGGCGCTTACGGAGCGGCGAAGGCCGGGTTGATCGCCATGGTCACCAACCTGCAGATGGAGCTGGAGGGCACCGGTGTGCGCGCGTCGATCGTGCACCCCGGCCCGACCAAGACCGGTATGGGCTGGAGCCTGCCCGCCGAACTGATCGGCCCGGCGCTGGAGGACTGGGCCAAGTGGGGGCAGGCCCGCCACGACTACTTCCTGCGGGCATCCGATCTGGCCCGGGCGATCACCTTCGTCGCCGAGACGCCCCGCGGCGGATTCGTGGTCAACATGGAGCTGCAGCCCGAGGCGCCGCTGATAGCGCACAAAGAACGGCAGCAATTGAAAGTCGATGAGAAAGCGTTGAATTCATGACGACTACCCTCACTGTGCCACGGGTGTCCGGCGGCGAAGAAGAGCATGGACATCTCGAAGAGTTCCGCAACGACCCGATCGGGCTGATGCGGCGGGTGCGCGATGAATGCGGCGACGTCGGCTGGTTCCAGCTGGCCGGCAAGCACGTCATCCTGCTCACCGGCGCCGGGGCCAACGAGTTCTTCTTCCGTTCTGCCGACGAGGATCTGGATCAGGCCGAGGCCTACCCGTTCATGACGCCGATCTTCGGCAAGGGCGTGGTCTTCGACGCCAGCCCCGAGCGCCGCAAGGAGATGCTGCACAACTCGGCGCTGCGCGGCGAGCACATGAAGGGCCACGCCGTCACCATCGAAGGCGAAGTGCGCAAGATGGTGGCCGACTGGGGCGATGAAGGAGAGATCGACCTGCTTGACTTCTTCGCCGAATTGACCATCTACACTTCGACCGCCTGCCTGATCGGGCTGAAGTTCCGCAACCAGTTGGACTCCCGATTTGCGCACTTCTACCACCAACTGGAGCGGGGCACCGACCCGCTGTGCTACGTCGATCCCTACCTGCCGATCGAAAGCTTCCGCATTCGCGACGAGGCCCGGGTAGGCCTGGTGGCGCTGGTGCAGGAGATCATGGACCAGCGAATGGCCAACCCGCCCGAGGACAAGAGCGACCGCGACATGCTCGACGTGCTGGTGTCGATCAAGGACGAGGACGGCAACCTCCGGTTCTCCGCCGACGAGGTCACCGGCATGTTCATCTCGCTGATGTTCGCCGGCCACCACACCAGTTCCGGCACCTCGGCGTGGACGTTAATCGAACTGATGCGTCACCCCGGCGCCTACACCGACGTCGTCAAGGAACTCGACGAGCTCTACGCCGACGGCCAGGAGGTGAGTTTCCATGCGCTGCGCCAGATCCCGAAGCTGGAGAACGTCCTCAAGGAGACCCTGCGGCTGCACCCGCCGTTGATCATCCTGATGCGGGTGGCCCAGGGCGAGTTCGAGGTGCAGGGATACCCGATTCACAAGGGCGACTTCGTCGCCGCGTCCCCGGCGATATCCAACCGGATCCCAGAGGACTTTCCCGACCCCGACTCCTTCGATCCCGAGCGTTACGAGAAACCGCGGCAGGAAGATCTGGTCAACCGCTGGACGTGGATCCCGTTCGGTGCGGGCCGGCACCGCTGCGTCGGCGCCGCCTTCGCCCAGATGCAGATCAAGGCGATCTTCTCGGTTCTGTTGCGCGAGTACGAGTTCGAGATGGCGCAACCGGCCGACAGCTACCACAACGACCATTCCAAGATGGTGGTGCAGCTGGCCCGGCCGGCAAAGGTCCGCTACCGCAGGCGCATTCGGGGGTAACCGCAATGGGATTCAGGATCGAAGCGGAGCTGGACCTGTGCCAGGGCCACGCGATGTGTGAGCTGGAGGCTCCGGATTTCTTCCGGGTCCCCAAGCGCGGCAAGGTCGAGATCCTCGACCCGGAGCCGCCCGAGGACGCCCGCGACGAGGTCGAGCGGGCCGTCGAATCGTGCCCTACCCAAGCTCTGCTCATCAAGGAGAAGGAAAGCTGATGGCGTCACACTCCCGCGAGGTACTGGAAGACTGGGTCGAGCGCTGGCTGGAAGTGAACCGGGAGGCCGAGCGCAACAGCGATTGGAAGCCGCTCGCCGACTTCTACGCGGCTGACGCGACCTATGGCTGGAACATCGGGCCCAAAGAGGACGTGATGTGCGTCGGCATCGACGAGATCCGCGACATCGCCCTGGGCCTGGAGATGCAGGGGCTGGAGAACTGGCAGTACCCGTACCAGAAGGTCGTCATCGACGACAAGCAGGGCGAGATCGTCGGGTTCTGGAAGCAGGTCGCGATCGACTCCGACGGCGGGCGCTCTGAGATCTACGGCATCGGCGGCAGCTGGTTTCGGCTCAACGCCGACGCCAAGATCGAGTGGCAGCGCGACTTCTTCGACTTCGGCCACGTGCAGGCGCTGTACCTGGACCTGATGAAGGCCGGAAAGCTGTCCCCGGGCATGCAGAAGCGCATCGAGCGCAGCCTGGCCGGCGAGAAGTTGCCCGGTTACTACCCGCTGGGTGAGGCTCCCGCACCGCTCTGGTAAGCCGTTTTCCCGGTCAGCAACACCCAACCAAGCATTTGATTTGTTATACGCGCTATGCTGCCAATCACGAGTGCTCTGTGGCACTCATCACCACGTGCCGGGCATGATGGGGCCAGGCACTCTCAATTCAAAGGCGAAATGGGGTCAGGTCCACCGTGAAGACAAAAGGCGCACTGATCTGGGAATTCAACCAGCCGTGGTCCATCGAGGAGATCGAGATCGGCGACCCCGTCAAAGACGAGGTCAAGATCCAGATGGAAGCGGCCGGCATGTGCCACTCAGATCACCACCTGGTGACCGGCGGCATTCCGATGGCCGGCTTCCCTGTGCTCGGTGGCCACGAGGGCGCCGGCATCGTCACCGAGGTCGGCCCCGGCGTGGAGGACATCGCGCCGGGCGACCACGTGGTGTTGTCCTTCATCCCGTCCTGCGGGCAGTGCCCGACCTGTCAATCCGGCATGCGCAATCTGTGTGACCTGGGCGCCGGGCTGCTGGCCGGTGCCGCCGTGAGCGATGGCACCTTCCGTATCCAGGCCCGCGGCCAGAACGTCTTCCCGATGACGCTGCTCGGCACGTTCTCGCCGTACATGGTCGTACACCGCAGCTCGGTGGTGAAGATCGACCCGTCCGTCCCGTTCGAGGTGGCCGCGCTGGTGGGCTGCGGCGTCACCACCGGCTACGGTTCGGCGGTCCGCACCGCCGACATCCGGCCGGGCCAGGACGTCGCGATCGTCGGGGTCGGCGGGGTCGGCATGGCGGCCCTGCAGGGCGCCGTCGCCGCGGGCGCCCGCTACATCTTCGCCATCGACCCGGTGGAGTGGAAGCGCGACCAGGCGCTGAAGTTCGGCGCCACCCACGTCTATCCCGACATCAATGCCGCGCTGATGGGCATCATGGAGGTCACCTACGGCCTGATGGCCCACAAGGTGATTGTCACCGTCGGCGAACTGCACGGCGCCGACGTCGACACCTACCTCAACATCACCCAGAAGGGCGGCACCTGCGTGTTGACCGCCATCGGCAGCCTGCTCGACACCAACGTCAACATCAACCTGGCGATGTTGACGCTGATGCAGAAGAACCTGCAGGGCACCATCTTTGGCGGCGGCAACCCGCAGTACGACATCCCACAGCTGCTGTCGATGTACAAGGCCGGCAAGCTGAACCTGGACGACATGGTCACCACCCAGTACCGCCTCGAGCAGATCAACGAGGGCTACCAGGACATGTTGGACGGCAAGAACATTCGCGGCGTCATCCGCTACACGGACGCTGATCGGTAACCCTGGTCCTGAGTGACCGGATTTCCGCACCTGTTGGCGCCGGGACGAATCGGCGCCATGACGGTGCGCAACCGGATCGTCATGGCTCCGATGGAGACGATGTACGGCACCCCGGACGGACTGCCGTCCGAGCGCACCCGAGACTATTTCACCGCGCGCGCCAGGGGCGGCGTCGGTCTGATCACGTTGGGCGCCACCGGCGTCGACCCGCAGCACCCCGAGAGCCCCGGTGGGTTGCACATTGGTAGCGATGCCGCCGTCGGCGCACACCGGGCGCTGGTGGCGGAGGTGCACGAGCACGGCGCCAAGATCCAGCCGCAGCTCGTGCACGCCGGGCCGGACGGGCTGGGGCCGGAGATGTTCGGTGTCGCGTCTTTGGGACCGTCGGTGATTCCGTCCTATCTGACCGGCCGCCCGTCGCAGGAGATCACCGCCGCCCAACTGGCCGAGGTGCTCGACTTGTTCAGGGCGGCGGCGCGCCGGGCCGCCGAAGCGGGTTACGACGGCATCGAGCTGCACGCCGCTCACGGCTACATGCTGCTCGGTTCTTTCCTTGCGCCACAACGCAATCGGCGCACCGACTGCTATAGCGGCCACACCGCGCGCGGCAGGTTGCGAGTGGTGCTGGAAGCTCTGGCCGCGATCCGATCCGAGGTCGGCGACGCGCTGCCGATCACCTTGCGCATCTCGGGATACGAACGCGTCGCCGGAGGCCGTCCGATCTACGAAACCGCAGGAACGGCGCCCGAACTCGTGGCCGCCGGGGTCGATGCGTTCCACGTCAGCGGCGGTGTGATCGACCGCCTCGTGACGGGCATGGTCAACGGCGCCGACGCCGGCGACGAACTGAACGTGGGCGCCGCAACCGCGGTCAAGCAGGTTGTCGACGTGCCGGTGATCGCCGTCGGGCGCATCCACGACCCGGTCCGTGCCGAAACGATCCTGGCCGACGGGCGCGCCGACTTCATCGCGATGGGTCGTCCGCTGCTCGCTGATGCCGCACTGCCGAACAAACTGAGCCGGGGGCAGGCACACCGGATCCGCAAGTGTATCTCCTGCGAAAACTGCATCGACGCAATGGAACAACGCTTCTCGGTGGACTGCGCGGTGAATCCGCGCACCGGAAAGGAACGCGCGCTGGCGGCGCCCGCTGTTGTGCGGGCCAAACGTGTGCTGGTGATCGGAGGCGGCCCGGCCGGGCTGGAAGCGGCGCGGGTGGCCGCCGAACGCGGGCATCGCGTGACACTTTTCGAGCGTGGCCGGGCGCTGGGCGGCGCACTGCGCTGGGCAAGCATACTGCATCCCGAGAATCAGCCGTTTCTGCGCTACCTGCGGCAGGAGGTAGCCCTCGGCAGCACCGAAGTTATTCTCGGCCATGCGATTTCGGTACATCATGTCGTCGCGGCGGCGCCCGACGCGGTGGTGGTGGCCACCGGAGGCCGCGTCGCGGTGCCAGCGATTCCGGGAGCCGACCTGCCGCACGTGCTCACCGGACCCGGTCTGCGGAAGATGCTGGACGGCCGACGGTTTCTGCGTCCGGCCGCGGTGCGCATGGCCAGCTTCGCCTGGATGCCCTTCGGCCGCCGGGTCACCATCATTGGCGGCGATCTGGCAGCACTCGAACTGGCCGAATTCCTGGCAGCACGAGGCCGCTTCGTCTCGATCCTCGAGGGCGGCAAGGACATCGCCCCGGAGATCGGCAATAAACGCAAGACCGAACACACCGATCGACTCGACCGCTTCGGCGTCGCCGTCCACGTCCGCGCCGTGGTCGAGCGAATCACCTGCGGCGCGGTGGTGTTCACACCGGCCGGCGGTGCCACCCGAGAAATAGCCGCCGACAGCGTGGTGATCGCCGGCACCCTCGAGCCGGACACCGGCCTGTTCAACGCGTTGGTGGACGCACTGCCCGGCACCCCGGTGCACGCCGCGGGCGACTGCACCGGTCTGGGCCTGATCCGCAAGGCCACCGAAGACGGCGCCCGCGCCGCATGTGCAATCTAAAGGAGAAAGCCGCAATGACCCAAACCGCTCAATCCCCGGCCCTGACCGCGTCTCAGTCGTCTTGGCGCTGCGTGCAAGCCCACGATCGCGAGGGCTGGCTGGCGCTGATGGCCGACGACGTCGTGGTCGAGGACCCGATCGGCAAGTCCGTCACCAATCCGGACGGCACCGGGGTGAAGGGCAAAGACGGCGTGGCCACGTTCTACGACACCAACATCGCCGCCAACCAGTTGACCATCACCTGCGAGGAGACCTTCCCGTCCAGCTCACCGAATGAGGTGGCTCATATTCTGTTGCTGCACAGCCATTTTGAGGGAGGTTTCACCAGCGAAGTGCGCGGCGTATTCACCTACCGCGTCAACGACGAGGGGCTCATCAACAGCATGCGTGGCTATTGGAACCTCGAGATGATGAAGTTCGGGCAGGAGTGACCCCGCGCGAGCAGACGCAAAAGCCCCGAAACAGCACGGTTTTCAGGGGTTTTTGCGTCTGCTCGGCAATCAGCCGATGCGGCCGATCCCGGTGATGTTGCCCTGCATGATCTTGTTGCCCATCAGCACCATGGACGCGGTTTGAATCGGGTCGCTGAGCAGGGTGGCCGACTTCGGTTGCTGGTGTAGCAGTTTCCCGGTGGTCGGGTCGATGACGGCATAGGCGAAGAGATCCGCCGGTGTGGTCTGGTCGAACCCTATGCGCGTGATGGTATAGATCAGTCCGTCGCCGGTGGACAGATGAGGCAGCGCGGCACTGCGAACCTTGCTCTCCCACACCGTGTGACACCCCGGGCCGGGGCTGTCCATGTCGACCCGGGTCATCCCGCCGACGAACGGCGCGGTCGGCGGCACCGCCGGGCCCGCACCCGGCGGGACCGCCGGATACGGATAGCCGTAGGTGCTGGCGATGAACATCGAGTTGCCCGCCCCGATCGGCGAGTTCTCACTGCCCGGCCCGCCCAGGGTCAGAACTGTCTGCTGGCACACGATGTTGCCGGTCCCGGACTGGTAGACCATCGCGTGCACCTGCGGCTCGGCGTTGTCGACGATCGTCACGTAGTCGGCGCCGGTGGGCCCGAAATACGTTGGGGTGGAACCGGTTCCCCAGCTCAACTGGCCCGGCTTGCGGGCCGGTCCACGATCGTAGTTCTGGCTCCACAAGACCTGCGGGTTGCCGCCGCCGTCGAGGTTGATCTCGTAGAGGGCGAAGGTGGTGGCGACCGCGACGCGGTTCAGTGGCGACGCCGAGATGCTGTTGGCCACTTGCTGTCCGGCGGGCAGCTGCAAACTGGCGACGCCGCCGGCGGCTTTGGCTACCCCCACCACGCCCCCGCCGGTGGCGAACCAGACATTGCCCTGGTAGTCCGGAACGACGCCGACCGAGCTGTCACCGGGCGGTATGACACCGGACAGGTCGGTGGTCTGGGTGACGGCCAGCTGCCAGCGGCCCCGTTCGTCCCTGGTGTGCGCGATGCGCAGCAGCCGGTTCGCGCCGTCGATCAGCACCAGCTGATTGTTGTTGTCCAGGTAGGCGTAGACGCCGCCGAGCAGGCCGCCTTTGGTGATATCCATGCTCGCCAGCGGAACGACCTGCGGCAGGATGCCGCCGGGATCGATCAGGTGCACCACCGGAGCTTGTGCGGTGATCGTGGTGCACAACGCCAGCACCAGACCGTCGGTGCCCTGGGTGATCGTCGGACAGGCGGCCAGCAGCGGAAACGCGAAGATCGGCACCAGGCGGGCGCCGGGGCCGGGCAGCGGTCCGGCGTCGGCCGATCCGGCGTCGTTGTGCATGGAGGCCAGGCCGTTGGGCGCCATGTAGGGGTTCGGCGGCCCCAGCGGACCGAACGCGTCGGCGGCCCGGGCCGGCGCGATCGCGGGGAGTACGGACACCGCGCATGCCGTCAGCACCGCCAGTGGAATCGCCAGCAGCGCTTTGGGACACCGCACCAAGGTCCCCTCCCGTAGATTGGGTCACCTGGGATTGTGGCGATCGCTGAGAACGACACGGCAACGGTGCGTTAACGATTCGGCCGCACCGGTTCGCGGCGCTACCCGGGCTGAGGTATGTACACCCCGATCCCCTGTGCCATCTTCTCCAGCGTGTCATAGGCCATCCACATGAATCCTCGCTCGCCCCAGCGCCTTCCGAAGCTGTTCTGGATTCGTACCGCGCCGGCGCCCCTGGCGTCGTCGTATGCGGTGATCACCATCACGTGGCCGACCTTCTTGCCGGACGCGTTGTGCATCCACTGCCCGTTGCCGGCGTAAGGAGACGGCGCGCCGCGATAGTGCGGAAAGTCGCTGTAGAGGTTGACGCCGAAGGCGACGGGCATGCCTTTGGCGATGACGGTTCGCAGGTGGTTCAGGCCGTCCGGACCGGTGATTCTGGTCATCTTGTGCTCGGGGATGCGAAAGATCGGGTCCGGGTCGATGATGCGTGCACCGTACTCGGCCCAGTTGGCTTCACACGATGAGCTGGACTTGCGCCTGCCGATGTTGGGTGCCGTGGCCAACGACGGCGTTCCGCCGTTGGCCCGCAACCAGTTCAGGCACTTGACGATCTGACCGCCCTGGCAGGTGTTCTCGGTGAGCTTGTGGGCGAGTTGGTAGCGGATGTAGGCGTAGTCCGGACCGGCCAGTCGAGCCGGGGTGCTCGGCGGCGTGTTGCTGGTGCGGGCGGCATGGAACGTCGCGAGACCGTAGACGGTGGCCCACACGAAGCAGTTCGGCATGGTCTGCCTGCCCACCGGCGGCAACCAGTCCGTGTTGACCGACGCCGCCGAAGGCAGCATGTCCAGCGGCTTGGGGATCTCGGGGCTGCCCGGTTCCGGAACGTCGGGATCGTAGCCGTAGGCGGTGAGTTCGTAAGGCTCTTCCGCTTCGGTGGCGCACGCCGGCAGCGCCGCGCTCAGGGATGCGGCGGCGGCCAGTGCGAGCATCTCGCGTCGCCCAATCCGGACCTGCATGCGGATGACCTTATTTCGCGGGCCGAACATATGCTGAGGCAATGGCGTCGATCTTCACCAAGATCATCAACCGAGAAATCCCCGGCCGTTTCGTCTACGAGGATGACGACGTCGTCGCATTCCTGACGATCGAGCCAATGACCCAAGGCCACACGCTGGTGGTGCCGCGCGCCGAGATCGATCAATGGCAGAACGTGGACGGCCCGGCTTTCGCCCGCGTCATGGAGGTTTGCCAGCTAATCGGCAAAGCCGTGACGAAGGCGTTCTCGGCTGACCGCGCAGGGGTGATCATCGCCGGCCTGGAGGTGCCGCACCTGCATGTCCACGTGTTTCCCGCCCGCAACCTCAGCGACTTCGGGTTCGCCCACGTCGACCGCAACCCGTCACCCGAATCGTTGGACGAGGCGCAGGCCAAGATCAAGGCGGCGCTGGCCGAGTTGGCATAGCGGCTCTGGCCACGATGAATCTGCATCCAGGGCACCGGTGTGCGGCGTGTCGTCACCCCTAGCGCAGGCTCAAGGCAGCCGGCGCAGGCTGGCCAGGTCGCTCAGCCGACCGGGGCGGGCACGTCACTGACCCGGGGTAGTGCCACCCGGAAGCAGCACCCCTCGCCCGGCGCGGTGGTCACCGTGACGGTGCCGCCGTGCGCTTTCACCAGCGAGTCGACGATCGACAAACCCAACCCGGTGCCGCCGCTCGCTCGCGCCCGCGACGAATCGGTGCGGTAGAAGCGCTCGAAGATCCGGTCCGCGTCCTCCTGACTCATGCCCGGGCCCTTGTCGACGATCTCGAGGACCGCGTCGTCGCGGTCGGTGCCGACCCGGATGGTGACGTCAGCGGTCACCGGGGTGTGCTGGATCGCGTTCGCGAGGAGGTTGCTCAGCACCTGACGCAGCCGCGGTTCGTCGCCCAGCACCTCCGGGGTGCCGGGCCCGTCGAACACCTCCAACGTGATGGTGCGGTTGGGATCCATGGCGCGACCGTCGTGCACGGCATCACTGGCCAGTGCCAGCAGGTCCACCCGGTTGTGCTCCAGGGGCCGCTGCACATCCAGGCGCGCCAACAGCAGCAGATCTTCGACGAGCAACCCCATCCGGCTGGCCTCGCTTTCGATCCGCGAGAGCAGCATCGAGACGTCCCGCGCGGCGCCCTGGCGGTACAACTCGGCGAAGCCGCGGATGGTGGTCAACGGGGTGCGCAATTCATGGCTGGCGTCGGTGATGAACCGGCGCATCCGTTCTTCTGAGTTTCTTGCGGTTTCCGCCGACGACTCCGAGGCGGCTAACGCCGACTGGATCTGAGACAGCATTCCGTTGAGCGCCAGGGAAAGTCGTCCCACCTCGGTGCGCGGGTCGCGCTCGGTGACGCGGCGGTCCAGCTGGCCCGCGGCGATCGCGGCAGCGGTCTGCTCGACTTCGGCCAGCGGCCGCAGGCTGCGATGCACCACCACGAAGCCGGCGATCCCGACCACCACCAGCACCGCGGTGCCGATGCCGGCCTGCAACCAGACCAGCGACCTGACCGTGTGGTCGACATCGGACAGGTCGATGGCCACCGTGGTCAGGCCACCCTGCGGTCCGCGGACCGTGACCGCGCGCCACCGGATGTCCGAGTCACTGACCGACCGCAGCGTCGTCGGATTGGGACCGACGTCGTTGTCGGGGGGCAGCGCGGGTTCGGCGTTGCGGTCGTTGATGGCCGTCATGGTGTGGCCGTCGGGGCTGATCGCGCGCACGTAGAACTTCGACGGGGGCCGGGCAGGATCAAAGCCCTGACCGTTGGCAGTGGTGTGCCGCCACGGAGCCTGCGCCCAGGTGCGGGTGGCGTCCATCAGCGTCGAATCGATCCGGCTGATCAGGCTGTGCCGCAAGATCGACGTGACGGCCACACCCGAGCCGAGCAGCCCACACAACACCAGCACCAGCGTGGCGGCTACCAGGCTTAACCGTAGAGGCACTCCCCGGCGGTACTGGGCGGACATGCTCAGCGTGGTTCGCGCAGCACGTAGCCCACGCCGCGCAGGGTGTGCAGCAGCCGCTTCTCCCCGGTGTCGATCTTGCGGCGCAGGTATGAGACGTAGGACTCCACCACGTTGACGTCTCCGCCGAAGTCGTAGCGCCAGACGTGGTCGAGAATTTTCGGCTTGCTCAACACGGTGCCGGCGTTGATCACGAAGTAGCGCAGGAGCGTGAATTCGGTGGGCGACAAGGACACCGGCTGGCCGGCTTTCCACACCTCGTGGGTTTCCTCGTCGAGTTCGATGTCGGCGAACGTCAACCGGGAATTGCGGGGTTCGTTGCTGCTGCCCTTTCCGGCCCGCCGCAGGATCACCCGCAACCGGGCAACGACCTCTTCGAGACTGAACGGCTTCGTCACATAATCGTCGCCACCGAGGGTCAGGCCGGCGATCTTGTCCTGCAACGAGTCCCGGGCGGTCAAGAACAGCGCCGGGGCGTCGATGCCGTCGGCCCGCAGCCGGCGCAACACGCCGAAACCGTCCATTCCGGGCATCATCACGTCGAGGATCACCGCATCCGGCCGGGCTTCGCGGGCGCGGTCGAGCGCCTGTGTCCCATTGCTGGCGGTGATGACCTCGAACCCCTGGAATTTCAGGCTCACCGAGAGCAGCTCGACGATGTTGGCCTCGTCGTCGACGACGAGGATGCGCGCCTCTGGTGGTGTGGTTTCTCCGGGGTGTCCCACTGTCATCGTCAGTCCCCCAACCCGAACTTGAGTACTAGCTTCAAATTCATTGAAAACTTCCTGAAAGGTCGTTGCAAGTAATCTGCTAGCAGTCTGCCAGGAGCCGCCGTATCGGCTGGTATCCGCGCGGTGTTGTCCCGCCATCGGTCGCGAATAGACTCGCAGAATGAACCTCGGCAGAACCATCGTGGCCCTTGCGACCGCTCCGGCGCGCACCGGTCTTGCCGCCGCGGAGGCCAGCCTCAATCTCGCCGGCGCCGCGGTGGCCCTGGCCAAGCAGGCACTGGGCGACGCCAGTGGTCCCAGCGGCTCCAACGCGATGGCCAACATGCTGGGGATCGACGACGCACTGGCACGGGCCAACCGCCTGGCGCGGCTGCTGGACGACGACATGCCACTGGGCCGCGCGGTGGCGCCGAACGGGCCGATGGACCGGATGCTGCGCCCGGGCGGGGTGGTGGATCTGCTGACCGCCGAGGGAGGGCTGATCGACCGGCTGACCGCCGAGGGCGGCGGCCTGCAGCGCGCCCTGCAGCCCGGAGGTCTGGCCGATCAGCTGCTGGCGGCCGACGGCATGATCGAGCGGGTGCTGGCCGAGGACGGGCTGGCCGACAAGCTCCTGGCCGAGGGCGGACTGATCGACAAGCTGACGGCCAAGAACGGGCCGCTGGAACAGCTCGCCGACGTGGCCGACACGCTGGCGCGCCTGGCCCCCGGCATGGAAGCGCTGGAACCCGCGATCGCCACCCTGCAGGACGCGGTCATCTCGCTGACCATGGTGGTCAATCCGCTGAGCAACATCGCCGACCGCATTCCGTTGCCGGGGCGGCGGCCGCGTTCGTCGTCGCGGCCGGTGCGCTCGCAACGCATCGTCGAAGGCGAGCCGTGACCAGTTAGGCTGGCACCGGTTTCACCGGCCTCCTTAGCTCAGTGGTAGAGCACTCGCCTTGTAAGCGAGCGGTCGTCAGTTCAATCCTGACAGGGGGCTCAACCTTTATGTATGACCTCCACTCATGCTTGACAAATCCGCTTCCCGCGAGCCTGACAGTATTTCGGCTGATGCTTGACAGATGTTTCGGTTGTTGCTTGACCCTCCCTCGATGAGGGAGCTAACCGTGGTCGAGGAGCGGTTCAGGCCGTGAAGTCAGTTGATGCCGAAGGGCCGCTGTTCGCCGGCTACGTCAACCCGTCCAGGCCGAACAGCAGCCCTCCGGCGCCGGGGGTGCCACCGGTGCCCGGCGTGAAGCCAACCCCACCCTTACCGGCGTTACCGCCGTTGCCGATCAGCACGGCGTCGCCGCCGGCCCCGCCGGTACCGCCGGTCCCAAAGCTCTCGCCGCCGGCGCCGCCGCCACCGCCGTCGCCGAACAGCCCGGCCTTGCCGCCGGTGCCGCCGGCCCCACTGGTAGCGACTCCGAACCCGCCGGTGCCGCCGGCGCCGCCATCGCCGGAGAGGAGGCCGGCGTTGCCGCCGGCCCCGCCGGCGCCGCCGATGGCCCCGACGCCGGTGGCGAGCCCGCCGACCCCGCCGCCGCCGCCGGAGCCGAACAGGATGCCGGCATTCCCACCGGCCCCGCCGGCCCCGCCAATGCCGCCCGAAGCGTTGTTGCCGCCGGCTCCGCCGGCCCCGCCGTTGCCGAACAGCAAGCCGGCGCCGCCGGCCCCGCCGGTGCCGCCGGTGCCCGCTAACTGGCTGAGTCCGCCGGCCCCACCGGGCCCGCCCATGCCGAACAGCCCGCCGACCCCGCCGGCCCCGCCCACGCCGCCGAGCCCGACGTTGATGGCGCCGGTGCCGCCGGCGCCGCCGATGCCGAACAACAACCCGCCCGCACCGCCCGCCCCGCCGGCCCCGCCGCCGACGAGGGCGGAGCCGCCGGCGCCGCCGTTGCCAAACAGCCCGGCGGCCCCCCCGGCACCGCCAACCGTGCCGGACCCGCCCGCGCCACCGTTGCCGTACAACCATCCGCCGGCCCCGCCCGCGGCCCCGGACCCCGCCGCCGCGTTGGCGCCGTTGCCGATCAGCGGACGCCCGGTAGCCGCCAGGAAGGGCGCGTTGATCAGGTTCAGTAGCGGACTGGTTATTGACTCGGCGCTGGCGGCCTCGGCGCCGGCATAGGACCCCGCACCCGCGGTCAGGGCCTGCACAAACTGGCCATGAAAGACCGCAGCCTGCGCACTCACCGCCTGATAGGACTGGGCGTAACTGCTGAACACCGCCGCCACCGCCGCCGACACCTCATCAGCGCCCGCGGCCAGCACCGCCTCGATGTTGCCCGCCGCCGCGGCGTTGGCCGCCCCGATCGTCGAACCGATACCCGCCAAATCCGTGGCCACTGCCGCCATTAGGTCCGGCACGGCGATCACAAACGACATCGGACACCTCCCACTGGATCATGACCCAATAAGCCAGGACAACCCGGGAGATGCCCGGGTCACCGTCGACCCTTGGGCAGGAGCGAATCATATCGCTGTGCGGGGTGCGGAATCCCGACTTCGCCTGAATCATCCGAAATGCCCGCGTGGCCGTCCGATCTCACGTGTCCTCCGTTTGACCGGGGGGCTCCGAGTTTCTCTGTTTTGGGGTTTGCTGCGTGGCCTCACGAGGACGAAGATGAATGCGGATAACCGGCGTTATCTCGTCAGGGGTGACACGACGTGGACGATCGGGACGGCGCGGCATCGGTCGACTCGCTACTGGACCGGGCGGTGGCGGCGCTGGGCAGTGGCGATCATGTCGCGGCGACGACATTGGCGGGGCGGGTGCTGGCGGCCGACCAGGGCAATGCCGACGCCGAGGAATTGCTCGCCGCCCCCGCTCACGGCGGCGAGATCCGGCGGCTGACAATACTTTTCGTCGATCTGGTGGATTCCACCGCGCTGTCGACCCGCGTGGAGCCGGAGACGTACCGTCTCGTGGTCGGCCGCTACCGCGAAGAGGTGCTGGCGATCGTGAACCGGTTCGGGGGCCACATCGGCTCGACCGCGGGCGACGGTTTGCTAGCGGTGTTCGGTCACCCGGTTGCGCACGAAGATGACGTGCGCCGGGCGGTACTGGCCGGTTTGGAGATCTCCCGGGCCGTGCCGAAGCTGAGCGCGAAGGCCAGGGCCCGCTTCGGATTCGAGATCAGTGCCAGAGTCGGGGTGCATCGCGGAGTCGTCTACCTGGACACCACTCAGGCGGACGTGTACGGGCTGGGCGCCAACCTGGCGGCCAGGGTGTGCGCCCTGGCACCCCCGGGGGCGGTGGTCGTCTCCGACCCGGTAGCACGACTGGTGCACGACGCGTTCGAGCTGGAGGCTCGCCCCGCTGCACCGGTGAAGGGCGTCGAAGGTCTGATCGACCACCACCGGGTGCTTGCCGAACGCACCTCACCGAGCCAGGTGGCGTCGGGCCCATTGATCGGGCGGTCGCGCGAATGGCAGCACCTGCAGCAGGGTTGGGCACGGGCGCAGGCGGCACAGTCGAACTCGCCGGTGGTGTTCTGCGGTGAACCCGGCATCGGCAAGAGCCGGCTGGTCGCGGCGGGCGAGGGCCTGGTCGCCGGGTCCGGCGCAACGGTGATCGAGCTGACCGGCTCGCCCCTGCACGCCGATGCCGGATTGTATCCCGTGCGCGCTTTGCTCGAAAGCCGTTGTGGGATAAATCATCTCACGGATCGATCCGACCGGCTGCGGCTCCTCGGCGCGGAGCTGGCCAGGGTCGGTTTGGATCCGGCTCGATTCATCCCACTGCTCGCACCGGTGCTGAGCATTGCCGCCCGGCACGGCTATGAGGCCGTTCCCGACGAAGGCCCCGAACTCTACGACCTGATCACCGACGCGGTGCAGGACTACCTGTTGGCCTGCCTGGGCGGTGCGCCCGGCTTGCTGATCGCCGAGGATGCGCACTGGTTCGATGCCACCAGCCTCGAGATGCTTGGCGGGCTGCTGCACGCGGCGCAGGGTCGCCTGCTGCTCGTCGTCACCGGGCGGGACAAGGGATGGATGCCCGACAGCTGGCGGGCAGAGGTGTTCGACCTCAAGCCGTTGACCGACCAGGAGTCCGACGAGCTGATCGTCGCGCTGAATCCGGGGCTGACTGCGCAAGAGCGGGCGACCGTCCGAACCCGTTGCGACGGCGTGCCTTTCTACCTCGAGCAGGTGGTGGCCGGAATGACCGAAGTCGGCGTTCCGGAGGCCCTCTACGAGCCGTTGTTCGCCCGGCTTCGGGCGAGCGCCCAGGTGGTACCGGTGGTCGAAGCGGCAGCGGTCATCGGCCGCTATGTCGATGCCGGCCTGCTACGGGCCGTCGTCGAACTGGACGCGGGCGACCTGCAACAGGCCGTCGACCGGCTCGCCGACGCGCGGGTGCTCGAACCCTGGAGCGCGCACGGCTGGCGGTTCCGCCACGAACTGCTGCGCGAGGTCGCGACGGAGCTGGCGCCACCCAGCGTGCGCCGCAAGCTGCACGCCAGAGTGGGCGACGCCCTCTGCGGCTTCGGTGGCGAGCCGGACTGGGGCCTGGTCGCCAACCACTACAAGCACGCCGAGCGATTCGACGACGCCGCGACCGCTCACCAGAATGCGTCAGCGGCGGCACGGCGGCGCGGCGCCCTGTCCGAGGCGCGTGCCCATCTCAGCCACGCCCTGACCCAACTGGACCTGTGCCCACCAAGCCCCGAACGCGACCGCCGGGAGATCGCATTCCGGCTGGGCCGGGGCTTCCTTACCGGTAGCGCCGTAAGTCCGTCGAGTCCCGTCGTCGCGCCTGACCTGGAGCGTTGCCTGGAACTGATCGGCGCCGACGTGCCGGTCGCGGGGCGAACGTCGACCGCGGAGGAACTCTTCTCCACCCTGGGCGTCCTGACCGGGTACTACACCGGCCGCGCGGACTTGAGCCGCGCGACCAAAGCACTCGAATTGCTACGCGCCGCGCTCGAGCAATGGCAGCCCGGCGCGTGGCCGCGAACCGACGCCTGGGCCGGTGTGTTGGCCTTTCTGCGCGGCGAATTCGTCACAGCGCGAACGAAACTGGAACTGGCCACCGACCCCGGCGCCACCCAGAATCGCAAGACGGAGACGGTCGGCTACCTGCCGATAGACCCGATCGTCGCGGCCCGCATTCACCTGGCTCTGGTGCGCCTGATTCAGGGCAGCCTGCCCGCGGCGGAGGCAGAGTTGGCGCGCGCCGCGCAATCGATCGAAGGCATCGGGTTCCCGCAGGAGCCGTACAGCCTCGCCTACTTGCGCTTCGTCGAGATCTGGGTGCGCATCGAGGCCGGCCAACTGGACCGGGCCTCGGCCCTGGCCGTCGATATGGTCGAGGACGCCCAGCGGCACGGCTTCGATCAATGGCGGCTGCGGGGCATCATCCAGCGAGCCGTGGCAGACGCATTGGCAGCACTCGCAACACAAGGACCGTCGCCGGCGCTCGACGACCGGATCGCGGAGATCACCGGCCGGGTCGACGAACTGCGCGCTGCCGATCTCAACGTCTACCTGACCTTCTTCCAGGGTGCGCTGGGCCGGCTGATGAGCGCCGCAGGGCAACAAAAGCACGCCGAGGCCCGGCTGGATGCCGCCCTCGCACTGGCCCGGGAGACCGAAATGACCTTCTACGACGCCGAACTGTTGCGGCTCCGGTCACACATCCATATCGACCGCACCGCTCGCCGTGCCGACCTCGAAGATGCCCTCCGATTGGCCCGCAGCCAGGGTGCACGCTTGTTCGAATTACGTTGCGCCCTGGACTATTTCGAACTGTGCGGGGAATCGGCGGGCACTGCCCTGTCCGAAGCGGTCAGCCGGGTGCCGGCAGACGGCGCCCTGGCCGAGTCGGTTCGCGCCGCCGACACGCTGACCGCGGCCGGACCGCCTTGATGCATCCGCCGCCAAACTCCTTCTGTCACAGGGCTTCACCGATGTCGGGTAGCAGGGAGATATCCTCCGGCTGGCCATTTCGGAAAAGAGCGGCGGCACCCGGTTGCGACAGCTGGTCGAGCATCTCGGTCAGGTTGCGCGGCTGGCGTTGACCGGTCGCCCGACCTGCGGCGGCGTGGCCCGTGACAGGCAGCAGGTCTTGCGCAGCATCGACGTTGAGCCCATTGCCGATCGCGCGTTGTACCTCCTGGATCTGGCCGGCGACATCGTTTTCGGCGGCCCACCACTTGGCCGCCTCGGCTTTGAGTTCGGCCTCCGCGGCGGCAACCGCTTCCGCGTTTGCTTTGGCAGCTTCCTCGCCGGTCCCCTCGGGCGGGGTGTAGGTGATCGACAGGTCTTCATTGACCTGCACCCCGGCATGCGTTTCGGCGTTGGCGATGATCTGCTTGGCGGTGGCCAGCGGGGGCATCAGGCTGGCACTGACCAGGTTGCTGATGCGCCGGGCCGCGGCATCGACGGCGTCACGCACCCCGGCCACTGCCTGGTAGTCCCGGTGGGCCCGCTCCTTGGCCGCCTCAGCAGTCCGCCCGTCACATGACGAGCCCCCGGGTCGCTGCACATAACCGAGGTAGGTTTCCGCCTGCTGCTCCAATGCCGCCACGGTCGTCGTCCAGCCGTCGATCAGGTCGAGGACCTGGTGCGGGTCGGCGTTCAAGACCTGCGACTTGGTCGGCAAGGCGGTCGTTACCTGCCGGGCGGCAGCAGGCTGGGCATCGCGTTCACCGCTGTAAGGAGTTGTTCCTCGGTGGCCAGGAACCCCTGGCGCGCGAGTTCGATCATGTCCGCGACTTTGGTGAATCGACCGGCCACCGCCGCCTTCATCGCCGGCACGGTGCGGGCCGACATATCCTGGGCAGCTGCCAATGACGGAGCCTCCGCCGCCGTCGCACCGCCGGCGATCTCGCCATGACCGGCTCGGGTGACTTCCCCGGCCAACTGTTCGACCTGCGGCTGCAACCGCGCCAGCGCGTCCAGATCAGCTTGCAGGACTTGATCGGTCACCCTTCGCCCTCCCCCGCGAACCCCTGACTGCGGCAAAGTTTACCGGCGCCAGACATAAAACCCACGCCTGCGGTCGGGCCGCGAGCACCGACGCCGCGGCTGTCGGCAGTGGATCGGCCAGGGTTCTTTTAGAAGGAAGCAAGAAACGTACAAGGTCGCCGTCACAGACTCACTTCACCAGGAATTATCCGTCCACACCGAAGTGACCGAGCAGGCCGAAATGACCAATCTCCGAACGATCAATGTGCATGGCGAGCGTGTCGCGTACCGCGACGAAGGCGCCGGTGAGGTGCTGTTGTTGGTCCACGGCATGGGTGGCAATTCGAACAACTGGCGCGACATCATCCCGGCGATGGCCAGCAAGTACCGGGTCATCGCGCCGGACCTACTGGGCCACGGTCACACCGCCAAGCCGCGCGGCGACTACTCGCTGGGGGCCTTCGCGGTCTGGTTGCGCGATTTCCTTGACGCGCTTGGCATTCCCCGGGCCACCGTCGTCGGCCACTCGCTGGGTGGCGGCATCGCCATGCAGTTCGCGCATCAGCACCGCGACTACTGCGAGCGGCTCATTCTGATCAGCAGCGGTGGACTCGGCAACGAAGTGAACCGGACGTTGCGGCTGGTTTCGTTGCCCGGGTCGGGATTCCTGTTGCAGCTGGCTTCGTCGAAGCCGGCGATCAAAGCGCGTATGGCGATTTCAGGGCTGGCAAACCGCGACGAGTCCGACCTCAGCCACCACTGGGAAGCCCACGCGGCGCTGGCGAACCGGGAGAACCGGGCGGCGTTCCTGCGCACGTTGCGGGCCGTCGTCGACCGTCGCGGCCAAGCGGTCTGCGCCCTGAACCGCCTGCACTGCAACGCCGACAAACCGGTGCTGATCATCACCGGCGACCAGGACCCCGTGATCCCGGTCGAGCACGCCTACGCCGCCCACCAGGCCATGCCGCACAGCCGCATGCACGTCATCCCCGGCGTGGCGCACCATCCGCACACCGAATGCGCCGCGGTCGTGGCGAGCCTCATCGACGACTTCATCGGCTCCGACGAGGAGCACAGGAACGCGGCGGCCGTCTCCCTGGCGGACTGGTCGGCGTCGCCGCAGCGCGCCGGCCTGCGGTCCGCAGCGGTGGTCCAGCGGATCAGCCGCCGGCGCACGAGACGGCACCTGCAGGTGGTCCCGGCGCCGAACAAGTCCCTTTGCGGCTGACCGCGACACGTGTGTGAAATATATGACTATGCTCTGAGTCCTCTCGGCAACGGTCCAGTAGGTTCACTTTGCGGCTTCAATCTGTTCGCAGGATCGTGACGTTCGGTTTCAGGGAGAGTTGTGGACGACGAAGGCACGCCGTTCGGCCGATATCGGCTGATCGAGCTGATTGGCCACGGTGGCATGGGCGAGGTCTGGCGAGCCTTCGACACCGAAACGCAGCGTGTGGTCGCTGTGAAGGTGCTGACGGCGAATCTGGCCAGCGACCCGAGTTTCGTACAGCGGTTTCGACGGGAGGCGCTGGCCGCGGCGGGGCTCAACGACCCGCACGTCATACCGATTCACCATTTCGGTGAGATCGACGGCCGTCTTTATGTCGACATGCGCCTGATCAACGGTCGTGATCTGCAGAGCATCATCGCCGACGGCGTGATGGATCCGGCACGCGCGGTGACGATCATCGAACAGATCGCCTCGGCGCTGCACAACGCGCACCAGATCGGCCTCGTGCACCGCGACGTCAAGCCGTCGAACATCCTGGTCACGCCGAACGATTTCGCCTATCTGATCGACTTCGGCATCGCCAGCGCGGCCGGGGAATCCCGGATGACCAACACCGGCAGCGTGATTGGCACTTGGGCTTACATGGCCCCCGAACGGCTGAGTCAAGGCCAGGCGGACCCGCGCAGCGACATCTACGCCCTCACCTGCGTGCTGCACGAGTGCCTGACGGGCAGTCAGCCGTACCCCGGAACGAGTATCGAACAACAGATCGGCGGCCACCTCGGCTTGCCGACGCCGCGCCCCTCAGCTTTTCGCAAAGGGCTGCCGATACAACTCGACGGTGTGATCGCGATCGGGATGGCCAAGAATCCCGACCAACGCTATTCCAGCCCCACTGAGATGGCGGCCGCGGCCCGGGCGGCGATCAGTCAACCGGCCAAGGCGCCCGGCTACCCGCCCGGTGCCGAGCCGACCCAGCACAACACCCAGGTGGTGTCGGGGCAGGCGAGTGTGCCGCGCAACTACTACCCCGCGGCGCCGGTGTCCAACACCGATGCGACCCAGTACCGGCAGTACGTGCCACCGCGCGGTGCGGATGTGCCCGCCGGCCCGCCCCCCGGCCCCACCCCGACACCCGCCGCCCCTGGCCGGCCGACGGGCTCCTCCGGCTCACCCTCGAACCGATCCTCGAACCCCAAACGTCGACGCCTCCTGTTGGCCGGCGGCATCGCAGCGGTGATAGCGGTGATCGCTCTGGTCGCCGCGTTCACCTTGCTGCCCGGCGACAAGTCCGGTACTGCGAGCACCGCGGCGGCAAACTCCGGACCGATCACCGGCACCTACACCCTCAGTTTCGGCCCGAGCATCGGCTTGAACGGTAAGCCGGAGTCGGGGATGGAGCCGCCCGGCCAGGAGACCTGGAAGCTGCGGTCGGAATGTGGCGCAAAGGGCTGTGTGGCCACCGGAACCAGGACCTCCGGATCCTTCAAGCACCCAACGAATTTGGTGTTCGATGACATCAATGGGCGCTGGATCGCGGTGGCGCTGGATACCGAAAGATGCGGCAACGAGGACATCGAGGAATGGCATTGGGTTTATCTGCTGCCACGCCCGGACGGCAGCCTGGCAGGTGAATGGATCGACGACTCGGTCAAGTGCTACAGCAAACGCAGCGTCACGTTCAGCCGGACCGGTGACGCCGACATCGCCGGCCTGCCCGACCCGGCGTCGCTGCCCGCGCGGGTGGCGTCCCCGGCTCTGGGACTGCGCGGCTTCTATCGCTCCAGGGTCACCACGGCAACCGGGCAACCCAAGCTGGGCGACCAGGATTTCAGCGTGGACACATTCTGCCTTCGTGCCGGTGACCGATGCCTGAGTCGGTTTGTCCTCACCGATTTCAGTGACCACCAACTGTTCATCTTCGCCAACAACGCCTGGACGGAGAACTCCGAAGAAGACGTCCCCTGCCCGGCCGGTGGCACCAGTCGCGTCCGGATGACCGGCGTGTTCCCGCTGCCCAAGCCGGCGGCGGACCCGATCACCTCGATCTCGGGCCATGGGATGGAGGATGTTTCGGGCAGCGCGTGCAAGGGCGGTCCGTACGACCAGGTCTTCAC
This sequence comes from Mycobacterium sp. NGS49, assembly GCF_059812565.1. Taxonomy (NCBI): domain Bacteria; kingdom Bacillati; phylum Actinomycetota; class Actinomycetes; order Mycobacteriales; family Mycobacteriaceae; genus Mycobacterium; species Mycobacterium sp. NGS49. Next base: position 199,994 of record NZ_JCALCX010000010.1, read on the forward strand.
CCGGATCAGGGACTAGCGGCACGCCGGGGCGTCAAACCGCGACAGGCAGCCCGGTCAGGTCACTCAAGCTCGGGTTCGACAGGGAGTCCACCAGGTCTTCGGCCACCTCGAAGGGGAAGTTGAACGCCGCCGTGCCGACCCCTTCGAGGCCGTCCCGGACCGCGATCGCGAACGTGGTCGGATCGCCGGACAGCAGGCCCTCGAAGGCATTCCAGATCGCAACCTGGGGCGGCACGATCAGGTTGCGGAAGTCGACGAAAAGCTTGGTCGGCAAGTTCGCCGGCCCAACCGGGACACCGTCCCAGCTGACCAGGTTCCAGCCGCCGCTGGGATCGCCCTGCACCACCACGACACTGGTGTTGTTCAACTGATGAGTAAGCAGCAGTAGGGGATTGGGATTGTTGACGTTCATCAGCGTCCCGACCTCGATCGTGAATGCGCTGGAGTAGGCGACGTCGGTGATGTGGCCGGTCGCCGGAGAAACGACCGGGTTGGCCATCGCCGTCTCGTACATCGTCTGGACCGACCCGGTGAAGGCGCGGTTGAACACGATTCCGTTGAAGTCGGTGGAACCCGGGGCCAGCATCGGGAAGAGCGGGAATCCGAGCACCCACGCCAACGGTGCGACGAGATACGGTATGCCGAAGGGTATTTGGGGTAGACCCTCCAGCAGCCCGGCGTTGATCTCGTTGAGGCCGGGCAGTATCTGCGGGTTGGGAGTCAGCGCCATGGCCGTCTGCTGCGTTCGCAGCAACTCCGAGGCGAAGATTCCGGCGTACTGGTTCGGGGGCGCAAGGACATTGGCGATCGCCACCGCTTGTTGCTGACCCAGCGCGGTGAGTGCAACGCCGGGCACCGCCGTGTCGATCCAGCCCTGGGCGTTGGCGATCGACTGAGCGTGCCGCACGAAGTCGATCTGGATCGGCGTGCCGGCGCCGCCGGTGGGGGCCGCGCCCGCACCGGCTACGCCGAGGAACAGCCCGCCCCGGCCACCCACCCCGCCGGTTCCTGCGGCGCCGCCGTTGCCCAGGAACAATGCCTGGCCACCGGTGCCCCCCGCACCGCCGGCGCCACCCGGGCCACCGTTACCCATCAGCCAGCCGCCGACGCCGCCGGTGCCGCCGGTCGCGCCGCCGAAGCCGGCACCGCCTGCTCCGCCGGTTCCGATCAGGCCGGCGTTCCCACCGGCGCCGCCCGGCGTAACGCCCGCCGTCGGGGAATAGCCTGTCCCGCCGTCACCGAACAGGATGCCCCCGTTGCCGCCGGTCGGGTTGGCCGCGGTCCCGGTGGCACCGTGGCCGATCAGTCCCCGTCCGAACAGTAAAGTGGTGGGCGCGTTGATGATCGGGTTCAGCGTCTGACCCAGCGGGCCGGCAATCCAGGCTTCGCCGGCCGCGTGAATCGGAGCGTAGACAAGAGTCTGAAATCCGTTGGCGAGAGCCGAATCCACGGTTGAACCCAGACCGGTCAGCGCTTGGGCGGCCGCCGCCTCGGCGCTCCCGTATGCGGCGGCACTGGCACTCACCGCGCCGATGAAATGCTGGTAGTACGCAGCCGCTTGTACGGCCGCCGCCTGATACTGCTGACCGTGCGTGCCGAACAGCGCCGCGACGGACGCCGAGACCTCGTCGGCGGCCGCCGCGGCCAGCTCGGTCGTCGGAATGACCGCCCCCAGATTTGCCGCCCCCAGCGCCGCGCCGAGGTGCGCCAGGTCCGTCGCCGCCGTCGACAACAAGCCCGGCGCCGTCGTCACAAATGACATCGCGTCACCCCCGTTGGTCTCGCGCTTCTCGTCATCATCGCGCCCCACGACGGAAAAAAAGGGCATATCGGAGAATTGGGTGAACAAACGGTGAGCGTGCGGTTGCGACTAAGTGTTTGGGGTCTTCCGGTGGAGAAATGCCTGCATATGCCGCTGCGGTTCGCCGGTGAGAAACGCGGTCCCGAACTCTGCCACGCTGTCTTCGACCGCCGCGCGGACCGAGATGTCGAACCACTTGTTGAGCAGTCGCTTCTGTTGCCGAAGCGCGGCCGGTCCGAATCCGCGCAGCCGCGCGGTGAGCGCAGCGATGCGGTCGTCCAACGCATCCGGCTCGACGACCTCGTGGACCAGACCCCACGCAGCAGCCGTGCCGGCGTCGATCGTCTCGCCGGTGAGCAACATCCAGGACGAGTGCCCGGCCCCGATCAGCGCCGGCATCAGCGCCGCATGGATCACCGACGGAATTCCGACCGCCACCTCCGGCATCCCAAACCTGGCACCGGACTCGGCGATCCGCAGATCGCAGGACATCGCGACTTCCAGGCCACCGCCGAGGCACCACCCGGCGAGCCGGGCGATGACCGGAACCGGGCATGCTCGGATCGCCTCGCACAGGTCCGCAAGCCGGCGGATGAACACCTCCGCGCCGGCTTGGTCGAGGTTGACCATCTCGTTGATGTCGGCCCCGCCGATGAACGCCTTCTCACCCGACCCGCGCAACACGACGACGCGCGCCTCACTGCGTTGCCCGGCGCTGCGCAACTCGGCGGTCAGCTCCGAAATCGCCGGGCTGCCAATGATATTCAGGGGCTCGGCGTTGATCAGCTCGATGGTGGCCACGCCGGCCTGGTGCCCGGCGCGCACGAAACGGTTTTCCGTCATCGTCACACCCCCGAACTGGCGTCCTCCAACTCGTCGAGTGCCTCACCGGTGTAGACCGCCAGTCGCTGCAGGTGCGGCAGGGTGTCGCGGCAGCCGATGAACCCGAAGTTGAGCGTGCCGGCGTAACTCTGCAGGGTGATGTTCAGCGCCTGGCTGTGTGCGACGAGGGAGACCGGGTAGGACGCCTCCATTCGACTGCCCCGCAGGTAGAGCACGTCCTGCGGCCCGGGCACATTGCTGATGGTCAGATTGAAGGCGTGCGGCAATGGCGTGTTCACCCCGGCGAGCGCAGTGGCCACCTGCATGATGAACGGCGCCATCAAGGCTCCGGTGTAAGCCAGGATCGCATCCCGGTTCATCTTCGCCAGTTCGGCCTTCGCCATTCGGGTCGTCGCGGTGACCGCCGCCAACCGCTCCAGCGGGTCGGCGATGTCGGTGCCCATCGAACCCAGGATGGCGGCGACGGCGTTGCCGCCGCCCTCGTCGTCCTTCGGCCGCACGTTGACCGGCAACATTGCGATCAGAGACTTCTCGGGCAACTCCCCCAGTTCGTCCAGGAATCGGCGCAGACTGCCGCCGCAGATCGCCAGCGCGACATCATTGACCGTCGAATCATTTTCTGCCCCAATCTTTTTCAGACGATCCAGCTCGTACTGCTGAGTGGCGAACCGACGGTTGCGGCTGATCCGGGTGTTGAGGATGCAGTGCGGAGCCTGCACCGAGCCGATCAGGTTGCGGTACTCGTTGTCGCTGCGCAACTGAGTGTTGACCAGCGCCTTGGTGAGATCGAGTGTGGACCGTCCCGCACCCGCAACCGAACCCAGCACGCTGCCCACCCCGCTGACCATCCCACCGAGGTTGCCGACCACGCCACCAAGAGTGTTCAGCAGACCGCCCGCGATACCGCCGCCGGAATCCGCCTTCTCCGCCGAGACCCGGCCGGGGGTGCGGATGTTGAAGAAGAGCGGATGCGTCGTGTCGTGTGGATCTGTCGACAGGCTGCGGGCCAACATCTTCTGCCCGGTGTAACCGTCGATCAGCGCGTGGTGCATCTTCACGTAGATCGCGAACCGTCCACCCTCGAGGCCCTCGATGAAGTGCATCTCCCACGGTGGGCGGCGCAGGTCCAAGGCATTACTGTGCAAGCGCGACACCAGGATTCCGAGTTCGCGCTCGTCGCCGGGGCTGGCCAGCGCCGACCGCCGGACGTGGTAGTCCAGGTCGAACTTGTCGTCATACACCCAGGACTGAATCGGACTCAGCAGCATGTCCGGATGGCTCAGCTTCAGATTCCACGGCTCGACGACGTCGTTGGCCTTGCTCTCGTCGACGAGCTGACGCAGGAAGTCGCGCGGTGCATCGGGCGGCGGGGCGAACGGCATCAACCCACCGACGTGCATCCTGGTGCTGGACGTCTCGCCGTAGAGGAACAACAGGTCTTGCGGACCCAGCCGCCGGGCCGTCTTGGTCACGGGCTACTCCTTCTCTGGCGATTTCACCGATGTGACCGTAGCCCAAAGTCGGCACCGTCGACCGTGTGATCTCCGTCTTCTGCCAGCAGCGGTAGGACAGCTCGCCGGTCAGTCGCGAACGTGCCTGGCCAGGAAATCCAGGACGGCTCCGGCGAAGATATCGTTGCGGTCGCCGGCGACCATGTGCCCGGCGCCGCGGACATCGGTGAACTCGACCTCCGGGAAGCGCGTCAGGAACTCTTCGGCGCGTTCGCGGCTCACCAGGTCGCTCATCTGGCCACGAACCAGCAACATGGGCAAGCCGTTTTGCAGGATCGCCGCGACGGCGGTGTGCATGCGGTCGGCGTCGGTGACCTCGAACGGCGGGAATGCCGCGGTGCCGCTGATGAACTGCGGATCCCAGTGCCAGTACCAGCGGTCACCTCGGCGACGCAGATTGGTGGTCAGCCCTTCGAGGTCGGTGGGCCGTGGCCGGTGCGGGTTGTAATCGGCGATGGCGTCGGCGACTTCTTCGAGCGACCCGAAGCCGGACTCCACCCGCTCCGACATGAAGGCATGGATCCGGTTCGCCCCGGACTGTTCCATGTTGGGCACGATGTCGACGAGCACGACGGCGCCGGGCAGGTCCGGCGCGATCTCACCGGCCAGCAGCATCGAGGTGAACCCGCCGAGGGAGGCGCCGACCAATACCGGCCGGGGCGGCAATCCACGCAGCACTTCGATGACGTCGCCGGCGAAGCTGACCACGCGATAGTCACCGTCGGCGGACCAATCGGATTCGCCATGGCCCCGCAGATCCACGGTGACGGCTTGATACCCGCGCCGGGCGACGGCGGCCGCCGCGCGGCTCCAGGAACGCCGGGTTTGCCCGCCGCCATGCAAGAAAACCACCGCCCGCGCCGCCGGATTCCCCTGGCGATCGGAGACGATGCGCACACCGCCCAACCCCTGGGTGGCGAACGACTCGGGTTCGGTTGCCATCAGAGGCGATACTAGGACCCGCCCGTTTGACGGCACCGCTAGCGGGTGTGGCTGCCCGGTCAGGCGCGCGAACCCGGCACCAGCTTCAACAGGCGCCGGCCGATGCGGGTCAACGGGTTGCCCGCCGACCGGCGGGAGTCGTTGATTCTGTTCAGCGTCTGCTTGCCCTCGGCCGCATAATCCTTGACTGTTTCGTCGCCTTCTTCAGCGCGCATACCCGGTCTCCGTCCTTGATGGTGGGCTCGTATCGCGGCGCAGTTCAGCACCGCTGCACGGCGGGCCGCATTCCGTCCGGCCCGACCAACCGGGTGCCTACCCGCCGCGCTCGCCTTTCCAAACAACCGACGACCACCCCGCCGGGCGCTCGGGCGGTCGACGAGGTCCCCGCAACGCCGTCCCGCCAGCGTCCTATCTGGTCTTTTTCCCCTCAGCTTCGCCATGTTGACCGGCCTCGGACTTGATATGCGGTACGCCCGACGCCATCTTCAGGACCTTGTCGGCCATGGGGTAGTCGCCGCCGTCCGTGCGCGACTCGATGTAGCGCCGGACTCTCTCGTTGGCGAACAGCGCCGCGCCGGCCTGATCCATGTACTGGCGCATCTCGTCGGTGTCAAGCAGAACCAACTCGTCCTCCCCGCGCCAGCCGAACGCGATTTGCAGCACCCGGGCAGAGAGGTTGAAGGCCTCGCCTATCGCGATCAACTCCGCGTAGTTCGGGAAATCGTCAGCTTCCTTGCGCCGCGAGTAGGTGGCTTTGGCGAGGTTGAGGGCGGACCCGATTTCGCCGTCCGGGACATCCCGATTGAGCAGCCACTCCAGGACGCGGGCCAGATCCCTCCCGGCCTTGTTTGTCCTTGGCATCTCATAAACGTTAGCGGCAGCCCAGAAGTCAGTCAAAGGACTCAACGCAGCGATGTTTGAACCGATGGACGACTTGTTGAATCGATTTTTGTCTATATGTTTCATTTTTGGAACTCTGTGTTGTATTCTGTTGTTCAGTGCCTCTCATGGCACAAGAGACGCACTACCGGAATCGCAACCGAACCACCGGGAGACACCATGCACAACCGTTCCGGCCACGGCCGCCCCCAGGGATCTACCGCCAAGCGACTGGTGATTCTCGCGATCGCCCCGGTGGCAGCTGCCGTCATGGCGGCCGGCAGCGCGACTGCCGAACCCGTTGAAAGCGCGCGCGACGGCGGCACCGGCGAGAACAGCCGGTCGTATCAGCTTGGCTATACCAAGACGTTCAACGACCTCGACATCCTCGCCAGTCGAATGCGAGCCGAGGGATTTGCCCTGGAAGACGTCGACATCTCCAGCCGAATCCCGGCCGTCTGCGCCAACGAGGCGCAATCCGTCGATGAGTCGACGGAATTCGATGGTCCCGACTTCATGCGGGGCTGCGCCGACGGAATCGACAGCCTGGTCCAGGCCGGCCTCGTGTCCTGAGACCCTGCAAGGCGGGCGCCGGAGCCGCGCAGCGCACCGTCGGTGGGTTTCAGCCCCCGGTGCGGTTGAACTTCATGTCGTAGGGCCCGCCTTTGCAGGCGCTGCCCGTCTCGTCCTTGGTGCCGCTGCCGGTGAGCACCATGATCGGGTCCTGCTCCGGTTGCGGGAGCGGAAAGGTGCCCTTGATCCTGACGTGCGACGTCCCGCCGGTTGGACAAGACGCGTCGTATTCGTCGTCCCGCGTCCACACATTGTTGGCGAACAGCAGCAGTTGCGTGCCACTGGTGCCGTTGCGGACGAACCGGCTCAGGCAACGATCCCCGGTGCGCAGGCAGATGGTGTCCACGTTGTAGTCGGCTTCCTGCGGCTTCGGCGCGTTCGGGCCGGTGTAGGTGGTGACCAGGTGGTAGAAGCCGTGCAGCGCCTGGGCCGGCGAGATCTCGCGGGCTGACTGCTCAGCGGGGTTGGGCAAGATGGACAGATCAGCGTCGCCGACGCGGGTGAACGTCACCGACCGCTTGCTGTAGCAGTCCAGGGAATCGGTAATCCACTCGCCGACCATGGTGCCGTCCGCGTGCGGCTGCAACCAGACGTAGTTCCATTTCTCGATCGGCTTGTCGTTGCAGTTGCCGCCCTCGAGCGCCACCGCTATCCATCGTCCGCGGACGTCGTCGAAAACCAATTTCGGTGTGTGGTTGTAGGGCCCGTCGGTGCGCTGCGCGGTCGCGACGCATCCGGTGCCGTTGTTACCGTTGCAGGCCGAGTGCAGCACCCAGGTTTCCTGCGCCGGGGGTTCGGAATTGGGCACCTCTTTGCCTGAAAGGGAAAGCTTCGGGCCGAAGTCCGCCGTGTACGTACCGGTGAAGGCACCATCGTTGGCCGCGCCGGCGGGTTCGGCGGTCCCAGAGGGCTCGGCCGCCTGGCCTTCGCCACTCTTGCCACCCCCGCCGGCCAACACGATGCCGGCGACTACTGCAATCACCACCAACAACGCGCCTGCGCCCGCCAGAATCAGCGGGGCGCGGCGTTTCTTGCCCGTCTTGGCGGGCGGGGTTTCCCCGGACGAAGACGGCGACGACGATCGGGCCGCCGACGGCTGCGGGTCGCCGGCCAACCGGTACTGGGTGGGATCCTCGTTGCCGGAGCGGAGCGGGTTCGGGTCGGAAGTGGGCCGGCGCAGGGTGGGATCGGTGGCAGGCCGCTGCGGGCCGGGCTCCTGCGGCGGCGGCCGATACAGTTTCGGGTCTGATGGCGGACGGTACTGATTCGGGTCCGGACCGGGGCGGCGTGAGGGGTCGGAGTGCGGGCGCCGCTGTCCTGAGTCCGGGTAGCCAGGGCCACCGCGCCGCGGTGGCTGCGGCCGCGGCGGCGGAGGCGGCGGCTGCTTGGGCGGGGGCGCGAGTTGGGTCCGCTGCTGGACCGGCTCCGGGCGGCGCAGCGGGATCGGCCGGGTTCCGGTGACGGCTTCCCGAGCGGCCGCGGCCATGTCGGTTACCGTCGAATAGCGCTGGTCCGGGCTCTTGGCCATTGCGGTGGCCACGACGTTGTCGAGTTCTTCAGGTATGCCGCGCCGAAGGGTGGACGGCCGCGGCGGCGGCAGGCTGAGGTGTCCGCCGATCTGCTGTTCGAGGCTGTTGCCGGGGAACGGTTGACTGCCCGTCAGACACTCGTGCAGGACGCAACCCAGTGCGTAGGTGTCGCCGCGCGGGTCGGTCTGGCCGGTGGTCACCCGTTCCGGAGCCATGTAGGCCCAGGTACCGATGACGTTGCCGGTCCCGGTCATGTGGGAATCGCCCGCCGCCCGGGCGATGCCGAAGTCGATCAGATAGGCGAAGTCGTCCTCGGTGACCAGAATGTTGGACGGCTTGACGTCGCGGTGGACCAACCCGATCCGGTGCGCGGCGCGCAGCGCCGAGGCGATCTGCTCGATGATGTTGACCGCACGTTCCGGGTCGAGGGGACCCTCGGCGATGATCGCCTGCAAGTCGCGGCCGACGACGAGGCGCATGTCGACGTACAGCCGGCCTTCGATTTCGCCGAAATGGTGGATCGGCACCACGTGCGGATCGTTGAGTCCGGCGGCCGCCAGCGCTTCGCGGCGAAACCGCTGTTCGAACGTCGGGTCGTTGGCAAGGTTGGCGGGCAGGACTTTCACCGCAACGACACGTTGGGTCTCGGTGTCGTAGGCGCGCCACACCTCACCCATACCGCCGCGACCCAGCAACTCGATGAACTGGTAGCGGCCGAATGTCGTCCCTTGCACTCCGCCCCCCTCAGCGAAAGTCGCGGTGGATATTCAGCAGAACCCATTAAAGCCGCGTCAGCGGGGTAGCACGGCCGTATTGCCTAGCTAATCACGAAACCGCGACGGCCGGGATAGCGAGCGCGGCGCCGTTCCCTGAGCGCAGACTGAAACGGAAGGCCGGAAACTCCCGATGTAGGTCGAGGGGGTGCGCACATGGCATTCGACAAACCGACCCCGGTGACGGAGTTGACGCAGGAACTGCGGCTCGCCACCACGATGACCGGTGGGGTGAGCCTGGCGCTCTGGATGGCCGGCGTCGCCCGCGAGATCAACCTGCTCGCGCAGGCGTCACAGTGGCGCCGACAGGGCGGAACGTACCCAGCCGACAGCCGGCTCACCAAGGAGTCAGCCGCGTCTCTGCGGCTCTATGCGAGCCTCATCGATCTACTCGATGTGATTGTCGACGTCGATATCCTGTCCGGAACGAGCGCGGGCGGCATCAACGCGGCACTGTTGGCGTCGTCGCGGGTGTCGGGCGCGGATTTGGGCGGGGTGCGTGACCTCTGGCTCGACCTCGGTGCCATGATCGACCTGCTGCGCGACCCCCGCGACAAATACACCCCGTCGTTGATGTACGGAGACGAGCGGATGTTCGCCGCGCTGGTGAACGAGATTCCCAGGCTGCAAACCGGACCGTTTCCGCCTGTCGCGTTCCCCGGCGGCGCGCGGATCCCGTCCACCACCCTTTACGTCACGACCACGCTGCTGGACGGCGAGACCAGCCGGTTCACCGACTCCTTCGGCACGCTCATTCAGGACGTCGACCGGCGGGGACTGTTCACCTTCACCGAGAACGAGCTGACAGCTGCCGGCACGGCTCGCGCCCTGGCACTGGCCGCGCGCAGCTCGGCGTCGTTCCCTATCGCTTTCGAGCCGTCGTTTCTGCCCTTCTCCAGCGGCACGCCCGCCGAGGGGAGGGTGCCGGCCCGACCGGCGATGGCACCGTTCACCAACATCACCCGGCCACACTGGTCCGCCGACGGTGGCCTACTGGACAACCGGCCGATCGAGGTGCTGCTCAAGCGCATCTTCGATCGACCGGCCCGCCGCCCGGTGCGACGGGTGCTGCTGTTCGTGGTGCCGTCCGCGGGCCCGGCACCCGACTTGATGACCGAGACCGTGTCCGCGGACTCAGACAAACCTCCGGGTTTGCTCGATGGGCTCCTCAAGGACTTGGGAGCGATCACCACCCAGTCGATCGCGGCCAGTCTGCGGGCGATCCGGGTTCACCAGGACCGAATGCAGGCGCGCACCGACACCAAGCTTCGCCTGGCCGAAGTCGCAACCGCGATGCCGCGCGGTTCGAGGCTGCTCACCGCCGCGCTGCTCGCCGACTATGCGACCCGGGAGGCCACCCGGCACGCCCATGCGCTCACCGATGCGTTGTTGCGCCAACTCGGCACGTGGCCCCCGGCGTCGAGTGAGCGGCGCAAGAATGCCTCCGCCGACAGCATTCCGGAGAACTGGGAGTCTGAGCTCGCTATCGGCGGCGATTCCGAGCGGGTGTGCCGGTGCGAGATCACCGAATCGATCACGAGCCGCTGGGCGCTGCCGCCCGATCGGTCGCTGCCGGAAGGGCACACCGACCTGGCCCGGTACGGCCAACCCGCTTACGACCTGGCCAAGACTTGCGCGCTCGCCATCGTCCGGGCCGCATATCCGCTGGCCCAGTCAAACGCGGACATCACGGCTCTGGCCGAACTCACCAGGGGTGTGCATGCGGCCTGGCCGCCGCCGGAGCCGGTTGACCTCGGTGCGTCGGTGCGCGCGGTGTGCACCAACCCGGCGGTTCGGCAGGGATCTCTGAAGAATGCGGCCACCCTTATTGCCGCGGACTACCTGCAGCAATCCGCGGTGCCCCCCGAAGTATGGAGGAAGTTGGGCGGGGTGCTGTTGGACAGCTTCGGCACTTTGAATCGGCTGGTGGCCAATGGTTCGGCAGGGGGAGCGCAGCTGCGAACCTATCTCGCGTATCTCGGGCAGGAGCCTGATGCCGAGGGCGTGGCCTTGAAGTTGTTCGATTTGGCTGCGACGCAGCGGGCGATGCTTCCGGCGGAGGCGGATATCGAACAATCCGTTGAACTGGTGCAGGTGAGCGCCGATACGCGTAGCTTGCTCGCGCCGGACTGGCAGACCGCCCAACAGAAGCTCACGGGTATGCAGTTCCACCACTTCGGGGCTTTCTACAAGCGCTCGTGGCGGGCCAACGACTGGATGTGGGGCCGGCTCGACGGTGCCGGCTGGCTCGTGCACGCGCTGCTGGATCCGCGCCGGGTGCGCTGGATGGTCAGCCGGTGCCGCGCCGGCGACGATGCGGAACGCCCAGCGTTCCGAGGAGAAGCGGCGCCGACCGACCCCGCCGGCGAGTCCGGCGCGCGATGGTTCCTCGATCGCCTCAAAGCCCTTGGCGCTCCGGCCATTCCACAGTCCGGCTATCGGCTGCCGACCGGTATCGCTGAGGAGCGGTTGACCGAGGACATGCTGCTCGCCGAACTCGCCTTCGTCGACGACACGTCGATGCAGGTGCCACCGAGCCTGCCACTGACATCGCTGTGGTTGGCGCAGATATGGCAGCAGCGAGTCCTCGACGAGGAATTGGACGAACTGGCCGCCACCGTGATCCATACCGAACTGGGCGAAGAACCCGACTGGAGTCCGGCGACGTCGCGGAGCTGGGCCAAGAAGGTACTGGCCGCGAACCCGGGCCCGGCCAAACATGCCCTGCTCAACGAAGATCCGGTGGCCACCGAGACCTTCGCCAGCGACCGGGGCTCGCCACTGATGGCGCACACCATCTCCAAGGCAGCCGCAACGGCGTCCGGTGCGGCGGGCTCCATTCGGCAACTGCCCAGCGTCGTCAAGCCACCGCTGGCCACATTGCGGACGGTGGCGCTCGGCGGATTTCGGGTGGTGTCGTTGACTCGGGGTGTGGCCAGGTGGACACTGCTCGTCGGCGCGGCGCTGCTCGTGCTCGGCACGGCGGCCGCGATCGCCTCGGCGGGCACGGTCGGGGCCGTGGGGCTCCTCGCGGCGGGCACCGGGGGGTACCTCGTGGTGCTGGCTACGTGGCAGTTCTCCGGCCGGCTCCTGTTCGCGCTGTTGTCGATGACGGTTGTCGGGGCCGTACTGTCACTGGCCACCCCGGTGGCGCGGCGGTGGCTTTTCGGCGATGCGGCGCATCCGGGCTGGGTAGGTGCGAACGCGTACTGGCTGGGCGCACAGTGGTGGCACCCACTGATTGTCGTAGGAGCGATCGCGCTGTGTGCCACCCTCGTGTGCGCCGCCAAACCCGGCCGCAAATGACGGGCCCACGTCAGCGGGCGGCGAAGAATTCCTTGTTCGACGGCAACATCCCCAGCACCAGGATCGGCACTGCACCTAGCAGATCCAACAGTATCAGGGCCGTTGCCGCGAATGCGTGTCCGTGCGCGCCGGCAGGGATGGCCAGGCCGGTAAGGGCCAGATGCAGCACGGCCGCGGACAGCAGCACGACTCTGCTGCGCCCGCTCAACGCGGCCACGGCACCCCAGATGTAGAGGGCACCGACCGCGAGCCGGCATGCCGTAACGGCGTACATCACCGTGAACGAACCGGTATCCGCGGGTGCGACCCCGCCGCGGGAATAGGCGAAGAGTGCGAGCAAGGTCCACCCGTGGGCGACGACGAGCAACCCACCCACCACAATTGCGAGCACCGCGGCAGCGCAGACGGCAGCGGGGCGCCGCATGCCCGGATGGGTCATGTCAGAGCGCTGATTCCGTTGTGGAGCACCATCAGGCCGATCAGCACCAAGACCGCGGCCAGCATTGCCGCATGGTTCTTCTCCATCCACTGCTTGAGCCGCTCCAGCGGTGCGTCGAGACGGTCGCCCGCACTCACGTAGCCGAGGATGGGCAGGGCAACGGTGGACCCGGACAGAACGACGAACACCGCCGCGAACACCCACTTGCCGGCCACACCGAGCCCGCTGGTGCCGATGGCCAGTCCGCCCGCCAGGCACAGGATCGACACCTCGAGGCGCACCACCGTCAGCACCAGCGCCGTGATGCCGGCCCGCACCGGGGTGATGGTGTCGAACGCCCGCATCCACCGCGGCGCCTGCGAGTGTCGGTGCCGCGTCACCCACCGGTAGATGCCGAACAGGATGAGTACCGAGCCCAGCACCACGCGCAGCCAGGACGCCCACTTCGGCGGCGACGTCTGCAGACCTGCGAACAGGCCGGACCCGGCAACGAAGATGCCGGTCAGCGCCGCCAGCCCGAGCATCCAGCCACCGAGAAACGCCAGGCTCGTCGGCCTCGGCCGCGGCGCATGCAGCACCAGCACCGCCGGGATGATCGTCAACGGGGAAACCGCGATGACCAAAGCCAGCGGAATGAGCGTGGCAAGCAGTGCGCCCCAATTTCCTGTCACGGGCAGCAATCTTCGCATTGAACACGTGTGTGCACCCGCCAAACGGGGTGCAGGCGCGGCTGCGCGTGTAATGATCCCGCCAGGACACCGTTGTGGGAGGGGATTGGCGTGACAGCTCAGGTCCATCTGGGGCACGTCTTCCATCTCGCCGGGCAACCGCTGGTGACCGACGCCGCAGCCGCGCTGGTGTCGATTCCGGATGGCGCGTTGGCGATTGGCGACGACGGCCGCATCGCGTTCTGCGGTGAACGTGCTGACATCCCGCCGCAGTACCGGTCCGCGCCGGTGTCCGATCACCGCCCCGGTTTTCTGCTGCCCGGTTTCGTGGACACCCATGTGCACTTCCCGCAGACGTACGCCGGGGCCTCGCACGGTGGCGGGCAGTTGCTGGAGTGGCTGACGCAGTGCGTCTATCCGTCCGAATCACGTTATGCGTCAACAGATTTCGCAAAGCAAGCAGCGAAGTCCTTCTGTGACCGGCGAATCGCGGTGGGCACCACCGCGGCAATGGTGTTCGGATCGGCGTTTCCGCACGCCCAGGACGCCTTGTTCGACGAGACGCTGCGTCGGGGCCTGCGGGTGGTCAGTGGGCGCGGCATTCAGACCGGCGGCCCGCCGTCGGCCGCGGCGTTGATCACGTCGGAAGAAGAGGCCATCCGGCTGACCCGCGAAGAAATCGACAAGTGGCACGCCGCGGACACCGGCGATGTGCGGACCGCGCGCCTGCATGTTGCCGTCGTGCCGCGATTCTCTCTCGCGGTGAGTACACAGACCCTGAAAAACCTTGGGGCCCTGTATGAGTCGGTTCGCGATCGAGGGGTGTACTTCCACAGCCATCTCAACGAGAACGATCGCCCCGGTACCGGCGAGGTGGCCGAAACGAAGGAGGCCTATCAGGTCGACTCGTACCTGGACACCTACGACGGGAAATTCCTGCCCGGCTCGACCGTTGGCGGGGCAAGCATGCTCGGGCGCCGCAGCATCATGGCCCATGCGGTGCACTGTCAAGACGTCGAGCTGGCGCGCATGGCCGAGACCGGCACGTCCATCGCACACTGTCCCGTCTCGCAGCAGTTCCTCGGTTCGGGAACCATGCCCTGGCTGCGGACGGTGGCCTCGGGTGTGAACATCGCGGCGGGAACCGACTACGGCGGCGGTGACGAGTGGCTCATCCCCCAGGTGCTGGGGGCGGCTTTCAAGGTGCACATCTCCGAGCCCGGCGACGACGGTGTCTCGATGCATCCGGCCGAGATGCTGTTCCTCGGCACTCTCGGCGGCGCCCGCGCCTTGGACATGGAGGACCGTTTCGGCAACTTCGACGCCGGAAAAGAAGCTGACTTCGTGGTCGTCGACCCGCGACGCACCCCGGCACTGCAGGGGTTGCTGACCTACGGCGTGCGTTCCGACGATCCCGCGATGGCACGCGACCAGACACTGTTCGCGTTGCTGATGGGCATTCGCGAGACCACTATCGCGCAGACTTACGTTGCGGGCCGCCGATTGGACTGACCGGCTTGTCCTTGCCCGCTTTGACCGGGTCCGAACTCGGCGCCACGGTGAGCAGATTGCCTCGCAGACTACCGCGCGCGGTGCGGAAAGTGACCAGGATCCAGGTCAGCAACAGGCCCAGATAGGCGACTGCGGCCGCGACCTTGAACGCCGGCAGGTGGGTATGCACGGCCAGCTGGGAGGTGCCCGTGACGAAGGTGCCGACCGGAAATGTGAGGCTCCACCAGGTCAGGGCGAAAGGCATACCGCGTCGCAGCGTACGTACCGTGAGCGAGCTGGCCAGGGCGATCCACAGCACCCCGAAACCCCACACCGGCACCCCGAAGATGACGGCGAAATCGTTCATGGCGGCCGCGAGCTCGCGGTCCACCGCACCGGTCGACGCTGCAGTCGCGAGAAGCCCTGCGGCAGTGATGGATTGACCCAGCGGACCGAGCACGATCCACAGCGTCGGCACCCGCGCCGAGCCGGAAGTGCCGTACAACACCAGTCGGCTCCAGATCATCGCGATGATGTTCAGCGACGCGATCAGGGACAGCCCGAACATCGCATAACAGCCGTACAGCATGGTCTCGCGGCCGGTGCCCGGCGGCAGGTGCGGCAGCAGCAGCGCGCCCGTCGCGGCCGAAACCATCGGCGGCACCACCGGCATCAGCCATCCGCCGAATGCGGCGTCGGGCTCGACGTGCAGTTGGGTGAACATCAGGAACGGGATGCTGACGGCGGTGAACAACCCGCCGGCCGTACCCGCCGTCCACAGCACCCAGTCCAGATCGACGGCGATGCGCTCGCCGATCAAGTCCCCACTCACCAATACCGCTCCGGCACCGACGGTCATCAGCGCCATCGGCGCGGCACCGTAGAAATGCGCCATCTGAGGGTTGCGGGCGTGGGTGCGCGCCACCGTCGGGTTGCGCAGCCAGTGGCCACCGACCAGGACGATCAGCACTGCCAACAGGGCCGCGGCGAGTACCCACACACCGTGCGTGAACCCCCGCAACCCGGCCACATGGACCGGCAGGGTGGCGCCGGCGATGGCCACAATCCCGGTGCCCATGACCGAGGCGAACCAATTGGGCCCGATGTTGCCAAGAACCTCGATGCGGGTGTGCGGCGCGGTGGGGGCAGCAGGCACGGCGTCCGGGCCAGGTGTAGCCATAGCTGAGCAACCTACTGCGTGCGCCGCCCGGCCGCCGGGCGACCGGGCCCGGATCACCTAGACTGCCGGGCGTGTCGAAGGTTCGCATTTCGATGACACAGCCGGTGGTGATCGGAGTCTCCGTGCTGCTGGTGCTGGCGGCGCTGGCGATGCCGATCAAACAACGATGCGGTGCACCGGGCCGCTCCTGCGCCACCACGGTGGACGCCAACGGAGACGTACACTATTACTACGAAGTCGAACCATTGGGCGTCCTTCTTTTCGAAAATATGATGGGTTCGAATATCCCGTTGTATTACACGTCCGGCGAGGAGATCGTGAGGGTCCGCTGAATGGCAGGGCACGCTCGCTTAGCGGCACTCGTCGTGTCGGCGATGTTGATCGGCGGTGCCATCGCGTCGGTACCGGTGACCGACATCTCACTGGTCACCGCGCACGAGAGCGTCTGCGGAGCCAGCTACCTGTGTCCCACAGATCCCGCGCCTGACGGCGGCGATCAAACCACCGCTGAACGCCGGATCATCGACGGCTACGTGTCCAAGCAGGCGGGTTGCACACCCGATCTACCGGCCAACCCGCAATCGGTGACCTGGGATCCGCCCGGGTTCACGCCCAACACCGGCGGTTCGGGAAACATCAACGACTCCGATCCGCGTCTGGGCGGCCACTTTGTCGCCGACTACGTCAACGGCCGCTGGCACATCGACTACCAGTACTGCTGACGTGGCGGGCCGGCGAATCTCAGCCCCGGCACACCTGAGCCGCGAAGCGCACCGTCGTCGTCGATGGAGTGTCGAACTGTGCATTGAGGGTGATGGCGGGCCGCACCGGTGCGTTGTCTACGTCCAGCCGGGTGAGGTCGAGCAGTATCTGGATGGTGTCCGGTGCGATTCTGCGGGCGTTCGTATCCCGGTCCGGCCGCATCCGCGAGTCCGTGCCCTCGGCGGCGAGGGTGCTGGTGATGGCCAGATCGTCGGTGTCGGGTTCGGGCCCCAGCTCGGCGAACTTCTTGCCGTTGTTGGCGACGCTGTAGTTGAGCACGTAACCGACGAACTTGGTCGACTGCATTGCTGCGGGCGACGGCGGCAGCGGCTTGGCGAAGCGCACGATCAGCTGCAGCACATTGCTACGGGGATGCTTCACCTCGACACCGGACACGCTGATGCTCTCGGGCGGCCTGGGGCCGTCTTCGAGCTGGCAGCTCAGCCGGTTCGGCACACCGGCCCAGTCGTCTTGCGCCGGATCCGACCACAGGGTCCAGCCGACGCCGGCCAACGCCACGACCAGTACGACCGCCAGGGCCGCCCGCAGCGGCACCGGCAGAGCACCCCAGCGTTGGCGTAACCCGGTGGTCTGCACCGGTGGCGTTGGACGACGGCGCTCCGTCCAGTGCCCGCCGTCCCAGTAGCGCTGGCCGCCGGATCCGTCGGGATCGGCGTACCAGCCTGCCGGTGGTGCACTCGGCACGGTCATGCTCCATTCGATCGGCGGAACTCGGGGCGGGGACGAACGCGCCTTACGGCGGTGCGTCCAAAGCTTCCGGCGGCGAATCAAGCATCTGCACCTTGTCGCCCTTCCACTGGAACCCGACGATGGTCAAAGTGCCGTCGGTGCACGTCGAACAACTCTGCCGGGTCCGATAGGTGAGGACCACGGTGTCGTTGGTGGAGGCCGGCGCCTCCAACTCGGTGAACGGGTAGGCCGTTGGTGTGGCGGTTCCGACGAACGCGCCGCGGTGGAACATCAAGGCAAGGTCCGGTGAACTGCTGGTCCCGTCCTGCACCGTCACCACGATCGCGGACAGGTCCGCGCAGGCGTTGTAGTTGCTGGACGCCGGGTTGCGGTCCCACGGCTTGCCGGTCCTGCGGTCCGGTGGCACCCGGCCGAGCGCCTCGGACAGCGCCGTCGCCTGGTCCGGCCCGCAGGGGGTCGACGGTGAGTCGGCGGTCTCGATGGTGGTAGGCGCCGGCGGGGAGTTCGTCGGGGAGGGCTCGGATCTGGCTGCCCGCGGGTCCTGGTCGTCGCCGCCGAACACGAACACCGCCACGGCGCCCAGGCACACCAGAACAACCAGCGCCGCCACCACCCAGATGCTGCGCCCCGGCGCCTTCTTCGGGTCTTCGGACGGGTCGTACGCCGGCGGCGGCCAGTCCGGGTCGACCTCCTCAGCAACCATGCCTGATACAGACCTTCCGATCAGATTGTCACCTGCCGGCTCTCCCTGCCCGCCGAGCTTGGCGGATTGTAGCCTGAAGCTGCTGGTAGCGACATTTTATCGACCCCGTTACCGGCTGCGTGTCCAGGTGAATCTGCCCACATCAGCAACTTTTTGTTGGGGGGTTCGCAGCAAGCTACCGCATACTAGACGGCATGCGTCGAACGACTTCACCGCAAACCGCCGGCACGTCGCCGGCCGGTGAGCCGGTGTTCGGTCGGGTCTGCTAGTGGCGCGTTCCGGCGGTGCACACCGCCTAAAAAAGGATCGGCGTGCCGTCCGGCGGTCGTCGCGGCTCCGTAAGCGGCTGTCGCGCAGCTTTATGACGCTGGTCTCGGCGGTGGCGCTGGGAATGACCGGCGCGGGCTATTACGTGGCGCACGGCGCGCTCGGTGGCATCACCATTTCTCAGGCATTGACCGCAGAAGACCCCCGGTCCACCGGCAACACCATGAACATCCTGCTGATCGGCCTGGACTCCCGCAAAGACCAGGAAGGCAACGACCTGCCCTGGTCGATCCTCAAGCATCTGCACGCCGGCGATTCCGATCAGGGCGGATACAACACCAACACCCTGATCGTCGTGCACGTCGGCGCCGACGGGAAGGTGATGGCCTTCTCCATCCCCCGAGATGACTGGGTGCCCTTCAACGGGGTTCCCGGCTACAACCACATCAAGATCAAGGAGGCGTACGGGCTCACCAAGCAGTACGTCGCCAACCAGCTCGCCAACCAGGGCGTGAGCTCCCAACACGAACTCGAGACGCGGGGACGCGAAGCCGGGCGGGCCGCCACATTGCGCGCGGTACGCAGCCTCACCGGCGTACCCATCGACTACTTCGCCGAGGTCAACCTGGCCGGTTTCTACGACCTGGCCCAGACCCTGGGCGGCGTCGAGGTGTGTTTGAACCACCCCGTCTACGACTCGTATTCCGGAGCCGACTTCCCGGCCGGCCGCCAGCGACTGGACGCCTCGCAGGCGCTCGCCTTCGTCCGGCAGCGCCACGGCCTGGAAAACGGCGACCTGGACCGGACCCATCGCCAGCAGGCGTTCCTGTCATCGGTCATGCATGAACTGCAGGACTCCGGCACGTTCACCAACCTCGACCGGCTCAACAGCCTGATGGCCGTCGCACGCAAGGACGTCGTGCTGTCCGCCGGTTGGGACGAGGCGTTGTTCCGCCGGATGGGCGACCTGGCCGGCGGCGACGTGGAGTTCCGAACGCTGCCGGTGGTGCGTTACGACAACATCGACGGCCAGGACGTCAACATCATTGACCAGGCAGCGATCAGGGCCGAAATCGCGGCGGCGCTCGGGACGGCCTCCCCGTCCGCCGCACCCACCACCACGAGCGCCAAACCGAGCCCGTCGACCATCGTCGACGTCGTCAACGCCGGCAGCATCGGCGGCATGGCGACGCAGGTGTCCAATGCGCTCAAGAAGCGCGGCTACACCGCCGGACAGGTTCGCGACCGGGAGTCCGGTGACCCGTCGACCACCACCATCCAGTACGGCATGGGTGCGGAGACGGACGCCCAGAACATGGCCACCGAGCTCGGCGTAGATGCCCCGAAGCAACCCGACCCGTCGATCGCACCCGGGCACATCCGGCTGACCGTGGACACCACCTTCTCCCTGCCGGCCCCCGACGACACTTCGGACGCGACGAGCGGCACGACCAGCACGACCACGACGTCCACCACCAAGCCCAGCAGCGACGGCTACTACTACAACGGCACCTACACCACTTATCCGACGCCCGATCAGGGAAAGCCGATCGACGGCGGCGGGGTGCCCTGCGTGAACTAGGCGGGTCCGGCCTCAGGCGTGCGTGCCGCCGTCGATCCGGATCTCGGTCCCGGTGATGAACTTGCCGTCC
Source organism: Mycobacterium sp. NGS49 (assembly GCF_059812565.1). Lineage (NCBI taxonomy): Bacteria > Bacillati > Actinomycetota > Actinomycetes > Mycobacteriales > Mycobacteriaceae > Mycobacterium > Mycobacterium sp. NGS49. The sequence continues at coordinate 220,024 of NZ_JCALCX010000010.1, forward strand.
TCGGACACCAGCATGGCGATGACGCCGGCGATAACGGACGGGTCGGCCATTCCGGCGCCGCTGGACTTCTCCGTGGTGGGCAGGATCGGCATCAACCGGGTGAACAGCGACCAGTCGGCGTCTCTGGGAATGTAGCCGCCGGTGGCATCGGTGATGCCGGACTTGATGCTGCCGGGCGCCACACACACAGCGCGCAGTCCGGCGGCGGCGTATTCCAGAGCCAGCGAGTGCGTGAAGGCTTGGACGCCGCCCTTGCTGGCGGCATAGGCGGCCATGTACGGGTGGGCGAAGCTCGCCGAGGTGGAGCTGAAGTTGACGATCGTGCTGCGCGCATTGGTCAGCAGGGTGGGCAACGCTTCGCGGACCACCAGGAAGGTGCCGGTCAGGTTGACGGCGAGGATGCTGTCCCACAACTCGAGGCTGGTCTGATGGGTGTGCGCGGCGCGCAGCATGCCGGCGGCGTTGACCAGTGAATCAAGCCCGCCGAGGGTGTCGATCGCACTGCGCACCCCGGCGGTGACGGACCCCTCATCGGCCACGTCGATGACGCTCGTGGTGAACCGCTCGGCGGCCGCCGCCGCCCGGTCGCGCGTGGCGGCCAGACCATCGACCGCGACGTCGGCACCCACCACGGCTGCACCCTCGTCGAGCAGGCGCAGTGCGGTGGCCCGGCCGATGCCCGAGCCGGCGCCCGTCACCAGGATCCGCTGACCGTCCAGTCGGTTCATCACTCGCTCCCCTGCTACGTCGCGCGGCTACGGCGCGAGCGTAACGGGTTCGCGTCAGTTG